>CAKZTD010000110.1 GCA_937921595.1 uncultured Saprospiraceae bacterium | reverse complement strand
GTGGGCTGTACTTTTATTGAATCTATTGACATTGAAATTTTCCAAACTCCTGTTTCAAATTTCAGTTTAACCAGCCCTATTTGTAACGATCAAATTAGTACAATTACCTTTACTGGTACTGCAACTTTAGGTGCTACTTATAATTGGGACTTTAACGGTGGAACAATTATCTCAGGATCAGGACAAGGGCCTTACGAAATTTCATGGGCAACTGTCGGAAATTATAACATCTCACTAGAAGTAATTGACAATAATTGTAGTTCCGGTTTCTTTGCAGATTTTGTAGCAGTGGAACAACCCTTACCTGCTCCAGTAGTTAATTGTAATTCAACAACAGAGGAAATTACTTTTACTTGGGATCCAATTCCAGGAGCATCAAGTTATGAGGTCAATGTAACAAGCGGCCCAACTGGTGTTTTAAATGGAACAACCTATACAGTCTCTGGTCTAGTAGCCAATGATAACGTAACTATTGAAGTCATTGCAATAGATGATGGCCCATGCCTGAATAGTAGTACGATTCAATCTTGTGATGCAATGGATTGTCCTTTAATTTCAATTGATATTGATCCAGTAAATTCTATTTGTTTGGATGGAAATGCTTCAAGTTTCATGTTGGATGCTCTTGTACTTGGAAGCGATGGAACAGGCTCGGGTAACTGGACACCTTCAAATATTGTAAACCCCGAAGCACTCGGCGCCGGAGTTCATACCTTTACCTATTCTTTTGAAGAAGTCAGCTGTTCTTATACACAATCTATTCAGATTACCGTCAATAATTTGCCAAGTGCCGAAGCCGGTTTAACGGATGAATTGACCTGTGATATTAATGATCTTCAGCTAAGTGGAATTGGTTCTTCAAATGGAGCTGGTATTATGATTCAGTGGACTGGTCCAGGAACAATCTTAGATGATCAAACCTTGCAACCCACGATCAGTCAAGCAGGTTTTTTCTATATTTCTATTATAGATAATAATACAGGTTGCTCTTCAATTGATTCTGTTGAAATCACCTTAGATGATAATATTCCAAATGCTTTTGCAGGTCCTGATTCTAGTTTGAATTGTAATTTCTTACAAATTAATTTACAAGGAAATGGAAGCATGGGTTCCGATTTTGAATACACCTGGCAAGGCCCTGGGATTGATGCCTCCAATGAAAATGAAATCAATCCACAAATTGATGAAGCTGGAATGTATATTCTTACTGTTTCTAATGAAACCAATGGATGTAATTCATTTCCAGACACTGTTATAATTGATGATAATACCAATCTTCCTAATGCAATTGTAAATCCTATTGGAGCAACAAATATAGACTGTATTTCTAATTCCGTCCTTTTAGATGGGGAGGGATCAACAGTAATAGATGTTGTTTATCAATGGTTTGATCCTTTAGGTAATCCGATACCAGGTGCAAATGCTATTGATTATGAAGCCAATCAAGAAGGTATTTATACGCTTCTGGTAACCGATATCTTTTCAGGTTGTACAAATTCTGCTGAATATGAAATCGTTAATACCATTGCTTTTCCTTTAGCCGATGCAGGGCTAACACAGCAATTAGATTGTACTATTTCTTCGCTTACTTTAAATGGAAGCGGAAGTGAAACTGGAACCGATATTTCTTATTCTTGGAACGGGCCAGCGGGTGGTATAATTGGAGACAATACGACCATTAATATTCAGGTAAGTCTTCCTGGATTATATGAGATAACTGTTTTGAATGCTTTCAATGGATGTACCACTACTGCCTCTGTCATAGTTACAGAAGATTTAAATGGCCCGAATGCTGATGCTGGTTCAGATGTGGAATTAGATTGTGATTTTACAGCTATAGATTTAGATGGTTCTGGTTCTTCAGTAGGTGCTAATTATACTTATCAATGGCTTGATTCAGATGGAGTTTCAATTTCTAATAATATAACGGTCAATACCGATGAATTAGGAGTTTATACATTAATCGTAACAGATCTTTCCAATGAATGTGTGGACTCGTCCTTTGTTGCTGTTTTAGAAAATAGTAATGTTCCAAATGCGGCTTTGTTTGAACTTAGCATCCCAACTTGTTATGGTGAAAATGATGGCTCTTTGATTATCGATAGCATCATAGGAGGAACAATGCCTTATATCTATACTTTAGATAATGAAAACTATACTACTCAAAATCAGTTTTTAAACTTAGAATCTGATGTTTATACTTTAGGTGTTGAAGATGCTGAAGGTTGTCAATGGGAAACGAGTTTTACCATTGATAATCCAACGGAAGTGAACTTGGATTTAGGTGATGATCTTTTTATTCAATTAGGAGATAGTGTTCCGATTAGTGTGATTAGTTCTGTGACAGATGCTATGTTTGACACTATCATTTGGACACCTTTAGAATATATAGATTGTTTGGATTCAACGTGTCAAGAAGTTGAAACAAATATTTTAAATACGACGACTTTTAATGCTACAATCATTAATAATAATGGATGTAGTGATTCAGATGAAATTGTAGTGTACGTTAGTTGGGATGATTTGGTTTATGTTCCTACTATTTTCACACCTAATAATGACGGATTCAATGATATATTCCAAGTTTATGGTGGAAGAGGAATTGAAGAAATTACTCATTTTAGAATATTTGATCGTTGGGGTGAATTGGTTTTTGAAAAAGATAATTTTCAACCTAATAATCCAATGAATGGATGGGATGGAAAATTAAAAGGTGAAGACTTGATGCCAGCAGTTTTTGTTTATTCTATTGCTGTAAAACTTGTCAATGGAACAACTATACAAGTATCTGGAGACTTTACATTAGTCAAATAGGTATTTATAGTCTTTGTGACGGTTTAAAAAGAAATCTATTAATTAATTCATAAAAACTATTCGTAATTCATTGGTTTTTATAATTTTAGGATTGCTTTTTGCGTTTTCAAAAAAATAAACAAAATAATATGAGATACTTTTTCACACTAGTCGCTATTACATTAAGTTCTGCTTTTTCATTTGCTCAGTTTCAACCGGCTGAGAAAGGCTTGACAATCATCGTTACTGATGGTTCAAAAGATGGAAGAAACAGCGAACTCGTCAAAAAAGCCGCTGATGCTGCCAAAAAAGCGAAAAAAGGGCCAAAAGATGGTCCATCTAGCTATGGAGCAACCGGAGGGAGAATTAATCCTGCTTTGGTTTTAGCCGATCCAATTGTTCCTTTAGGAATGAATGATGCTATTCAGATCGCAGCTTTTTTAAAAAGACCGGAGTATGGTAAAGCTGGTTTTCTTTTAATATTCTGCGTAAACGATTCCATTGGTGGTGAATTTGGAGAATATGAAGTCAATGGAGAGACCCACAAAGGTGTTTACCGCTTGATTCGTCAAAAATTTACTCCTGAAGAGCCTATTCCTGCTGGAATGAGTCCTCATAAATTAGAAGGTACTTTTTTCATTTTAGGTGTATCGTAGATCACATTAGCGTTTCTCATTTTCTAGGCGGTAAGAATATTAACCGCTGAGAAAATGAGAATTCGCAGAGTGTGTAATCAAATCTCCTAAATTCTACTCCAGTAGATCTTAGAACAAAAATCCTCGAATTTTTTCCCGCTTCGCCCATGATTCAATAATTTGCTTATGCTCCTTATTGGGGGTTGAATTAAATCGAGCTGACATTTGAATAATCTCTTGAGTTTTGTTGAATATTTCAATAGTTACACAACGGAATGTCTTCTTGTTTTCGAATCGCCTTAAAGACCAAATTGATGAAACTTTATTCTTACATTTCTTAAAATAACTTCCAACACAATGATTCAAAATATTCCCTTCTTGTTCTAAAGCATTCTTAGTAAGCAATTCTACAATGACATAATCTTGATACTCAAAAGGTTTAATCATTCCATGAGCGCTCCAATACGCTATTTCCTCTTTTCTCTTTTTCTCCATTCTTAATGCTCTCAATCTTTGAGCCTCAGCTCTTTGATTTACTCGTTGCTGTAGTCTTTCATTATAAGCTTCGCTTTCTCTCAATAAAGCATCAACGGTTCTTCTCTGAACTGTAAAATCTGGTTTATCTCTCATGCAATGATACAAAAATCCCATAAACGGAATTGCTGCTTCCTGTCCTAATTCTTCAAACGTTTCACAGCTTAATTTTTGAATTATCGGATTCCATTTTTCAAGCTCTTCTTCTAATTCAATATGGTTTGGCGAATGACGCATAAATTGTTGCAACATATCTAAAAGCAATGGTCCAGCACCCAATGATTTTCCATAGCAATAAACATACATGTCTTTACCTTGTTGTTCAAAATCAAAAGGTAAAGTCACAAAAACTTTTGCCATTCTTCTCGTAAAATGATGACGATCAGGAGCTTTTCGAATACTCCCACCGGTAGCTAAATGATAAAATCCATCACTTCCAAAATGATAATTTTTATCGCCATTGGCATAATACAATCCGTTATTCCACCAAATAAATTCTGGAATATACTTTATGATTGTTTCAAAATCCTGCTTGTAATAGTCATGATCTCCATCAATATTCTCTTCTAATTTCAAATAATGTCGTCGCCATATCATAAACCATTCTGCAAAGCGATCAACTTTATCCAATAGCTCTTTCTCTGATATTTGAGTTTCAAAACGAGCTATAAAAACAGGAGCAATTTTGTTAATAAAAAAAGCCAAATGAGTTCCTGACTCCTTATCTAAGGTTGTTGGATACAATAACTTTAAAATATCGAAAGCCAATAATAATTGTTGTGAAGAAAAGTTATTTTTATTTTCATCATAGACTTGAATCAGCGTTTCTAAATTTGGCAGATAAAAATATTTCAAAGATTGTATTCGATCCAGAGAATATTCCTGAAGGATTCCACTTTTTAAAAACCTCATTAAATAATCTTGGTCCACTATTTTCGAACAAAGCAAAATAAAAACTTCTAATGCATTGACCTTTATAATTCTTGGGTCTTCATCTTTAAAAAGCTTTTCAAAAAAAGGAAGCAAATAATTGGGCTCTTCTTTTTTAATTCCTTCTGACAAGGCGATTTGGAAGGTAGACTGAACACCTGTCAACGACAAGTACAAATCCTTTAAAACTTGTATCGTATTTTTTCGAACCAAACTTTTCATAGAATCATTTTCAAAAAGAGATAGCACGTCCCTTTCAAAACTTAGTTGATCCAATTTAGCATTGAAGTTTAACTTCTTTACCAGCCGATGTATGATTTGTTTTTCCACTTTTATTATTTATTCCTTTTCAAAATACACTTTTTATAAAAAAATAATTCCAATAGGGAACTATTTATTTTTCATTTTAGTTTATAGGGTTGTACTTCACAAAATAAAATTAATAATGCTTTTTAAAATAAAAATTACAATGCAGAATTTTCAATCACGACATCAGATTGTGAGAAGTTCTGTTGCTGAATTTGGCTAAGCATTACTCTTCTTTTTCAAGAACATTCAAGGGTAATCTAGCATTCATCAACAATGTTCTTCTATTCAATTTCATCAAATTAATTTTTAATTGATCCTTGTCAATTGCAAGGAATCAACATGGGTGACCAAGCTCTCTGGGGAGAGCGCCTCGTTGAAACCGGGGAGGGCTAGGTTCGAATCCTGGGTTACCACTACTTTGATTTTGATATACGTTTTCGCTTTTAATTTCCATAGATAATTTGAGTCCTGAACTTTAGAAAAACAAAATTATTAAGGGAATTAATTGCTTAAGCTACCAATCAGTCAAAAGTCAATATTTATTTAATTTAAAATCATGGAACAATTAGAATACATAAAACCTAGCAGGCTTATTCGTCAAAAGCGGAGAGATAAAAGACTTGCTGAGGAGTTAATTGAATGTCGGCGAGGCAATGGTGGAGATAAAAATAAAAAGCTTAGAGAAAAAGGAGAAGTCAAAAGAAATCAAATAGATTTTAAATCAAGAACACCTCGCTTTCGATCATCAATTATAGACAAAAGAAATGACACTTATTTCGATGACAACCTTGAGCCACTGATTCGTTTTTTACAATCAAATTGTGGAAAGCCTTGGGATGAAGTCTATTCGAAACTGAGCAAACAATTAGACAAAAGAAGCACACAAGGCATGCATGTATTGGAGCATCTTTGGGATTTCGTAAGTACCAATGTAAAAATAGAGCATGGCGAATTGGTCTTTTTTAGTCGCCACGGGAAGCCAATTCCATTTCGGAGAAGCAAATATTTTAATAGATTTTACATTCATCCTACGACTGGAATCCTCATCGATAATTATAACAAAAAGCAAGTAGGGCCATTTCCAAAGAAAGCTAGATGGAAAATGGAAAGGGATAAAAAGAAATGGAAACAAAGGGCTGGAGTACCTTTCAAAAAGAAAAAATCATTCTTGTTTAAAGAGGTCAATACGAGTAGGCATCGACTAGTAGAAAATCAAGTTTATGATGTGAGGATAGAACGGCTTTCAGGTGAAAAAAAAGTAGGCTTTTTCAGAGTAAAACTCAATAGGATAATAAAATCTAACAAAGAACTTTCACTCAAAGTAAGTATCCTAAAATCAAATGATCACATAACTGGACACTGTGTTATTCTCGAAAAAGACAATGTCAGATCGGATCGAGAGAGGGCTTACCAAGCTAGAGAAAAATTCAAATGGACCATATATGAACCAGGGCATTTTTTCTTTGAACCTAGAAAACATCGGGAGATAAATCATTATCGTTGAGCAGCTTAAGCTAAGTTTAAGTTGCTCACTTCTTCCTTTTCAATTGTTTCCAAATTGAAGCCCTCAGTTCCTTGTTATTATACAAAGCATTTGAAGCCTCAATATCTTTTTCAAACCAATTTCTCAATCTTAAAGGACGCATGACCATGAGGTGTTTTCCGAAAGAACGTATTCTCTCTTTCAATTCAAAATTGATTCTCACCATTATAGAAATCACATTTGATTTACCATTTGACCAAATTACTTTTTGTGAAACATGCAAAGGTTTTGTCAAAACATAAGGCGACATTACACCATCAACATAAAGTAATATTTCCGTTGGTTCAGCATCTATATTAACCGTCATGCCGATCACATCTTTAAAATATGCATCTGGATTAAAGAAATTATTTTTCATAAAAGATACTTTATCTGAAATCGAAACTCCAGACATTCGATCCAAAGCAAGTGAAATTATATTGCGTTTAAAATCACTAAATCCAATTAGGTACCAACGATTATTATATTCTTTCAAAAAATAAGGATGCAAAATAATATCCGATTTCTCTAACCGGTGAAACGCTTTGTATTTTACAGCTAAGACTTCTTTATTTTGAATATGCTTATATAATACATCTAAATATTCCAGGCCTTTTAAAGCATGATTTTGATCAATATGAATAATCGGCTTCCGTTCACTTTTCGCCACTTCAATTTTATCCTCTAGTTTTTTCACCATGGTATCTATCTCCTCAAAATGAGAAAATCCAGCAAACTGTTTCAACAATAAAACAACTTCATTTAATTGATCCAATTCCCCTTTTGAAATCGGAATATTGGTGATACTAAAATCAGGATCTTCATAAGTATAAAACTTATTTTCCAAAACAATTATCGGAGCTTCATATCCAAGCTTTCCACTTCGCATATTTTGAATATCTAATTGAATTGTTCGTTTACTCAAATCTCGCTTTCCTTCATATTCATACAAAGCTTCACAACAAGCATCGATCAAATCATTAAGACTCCATTTTCGTTGTCGATTCATCAAACATCGATCAATTGTTCGATAACGAATTAAAGCATTTTTATTAACTGGCATTTTTACAAATATTTTATTCAACTATAAATCACTAATTATCAATCACTTAAGTCATTTTAAAATAATTCTATCAAAAAAATACAACAAATAAATATAGTACGCAAAAAGAATGCGCACTTTCTCATTCATATTTGTAGTATAAAAAGAAACAAACAGTTTCTCTAGCTTTTTGAAAAGTCAAAAAGCAGGAATTGAAATAAGAAATAACGATGCTTGAGTCGTCGCTTTGGCTTTGCCATAGCAAAGGATAGCTAGTCGAAAGGCTAGTAAGAGGAGAACCTTTCCACAGGCTCCTACCCCATTATTGGGGTCCATTCAAGTAAGCAACATCCTACCTCGAACCTAATCGGGGTCTTCGGTTTCACGACCGGAGTACGGAGTAAGAAGCAAGGTAATTTGGTCCCTTAGGTAAGGACAATTGTTTGGCCAACGGTGGAACAATAAAGAAGGTAGCTCTTCGCCAAATTATGCTAACCCTGCGATTACTGATTGGACAAGTTGTAGAATAATTGTATGAATATTTTCCAATATAAATGCTCTTATTCAGTACCAAAGGTGAAAGGTAGTTGACCTAAAATCAACTACCGGAGTAGTCTTGAAGTACGGCACAGTAGGTTGGAAAGCCGAAACGCATGAGACGTGTTGTATTCTGTATCCCAAAAGGATATGGAGCAACCGATCGGGCACGTCTCCGTGGATTATCCTTAATGAAATAAAGGACCTGTCTTTTAAACAGTAAAACGCAAAGGCCTGATCGGCATTGTATTTATAAATTGCCTAATTCCTGAAAGTTTCGGCTTAATCAGGAGCTATCCAAACTCGCAAGGTGCGGTTAGTTTGATGAAGGTTTGCACTTTAAGTGAGCGTTAGAAGCGTGACTGAATGACTGATAAAAAAGTCAGAGGGAAAAAACAACGTCGAGTAGATACAATGCGACGAGAGAAATGCCACTCTCTAAAAAGGCGGCACTGTCAGTAGACGTTCTTGGAACGTGGACACGTTGAGAACCTAAGCGCAACTTAGGGTAATGCAACAAAAGTATTGACACTATGGGTGTAGTCTCAACCCTTTTTAATAAAAAATAAGAATGTAAATTATATAGCTATATGACTATATAATTTACATTATTGCATAAAAAATTGGTGGCTATGAAGACGAGTTCCTTCTACTAAATCAGGTAACCGAAGGTTGCGGGTGCAATTCCCGTCAGGTCCCCAAATGTCAATTGATCATGTAGCAAAGTAGTCAAGTGTTTAAACCACTTGTAAACTTTTCAACTTGATGACTTGACAACTTTTCAAAACTGGGGCCTGTAGCTCAATAGTAGAGCGTCGGATGTTTACTCTTTTCGGTTTCCACCATATTTTATTGTTCTTTGGAACTATATAAAAGGAAGGAAGGTTATAGACTTTGTAATTTAAAAATTCAAAGACTATGATTGTTCCTTTCTTTTAAAAATCGGTTAAATCCCGTGAATTAAATCTCGATGATTTTGATGATCTCTATTAATCAGAAATCACCTTGATTTTCAATAAAAAATAAAGAGGCTATAATAATTCTTCCTTCTAATATTTACTGAAAACAAATCTAGAGTTATTAATTTCTTCTTTTTTCTAAAAACACAAGAGGCTATTTTCGATCTTCCTTCTAGACCATTACAGGTTTACTGGCCCATGGCCGGTAAGATAAACTAGAGCGAAAAGTTTCCTCTTTTTAAGAACCTGTTTAAATTTTATTTATCGGACTGCAAAATCGCACTTTAAGGTTCTAAAAGAATCCAAAATTATAAGCTATGAAAAATTTAATTTACCTGCGTCGACAAACCAAAGTGATTGTAGTCAAAGAAAACCATCAGGTATCTCGTCAAGAACTTGCAACACTTTTAAAAAACATACATGGTTTTGGATACATTTTATCCCCTCAAGTTTTAGAGATTATTCAAACTTTTTCTAAAGAATCATTGAATATTTTTTATCGAACACTTGAGAAAGGAATTCGAAAAATGCTTGGAGCAAATGTAAAGTATAAACCAATGTATCCTAACTTTCCAAAACAAGTAATGGATATGGACGAAGCTCAACTTTATTTGAATGCAATGGTTCATTACCTTGGAGACATTATTGGAACACGGTTTTTGGCAGACTATAAAAAAGAAAAAAGAACCCTTTTACAAGATGAGGTAAAATTAAAAGTTATCGACCTTGGCACAGAATCAGATTTCAGATTAATGATCAGAAATTTGATTGGAGCGAACACCTCTATTTCAGTAACAGACCAGCAAGATGTCTCTTTTGCAATCAGGCACTACCAGGATGAAATTGACACAATTTTGCCCGATGCAATTCCTCAAAAAGAGAATCTTGCTTTTGTTACTGAATTACTTTTAGAGTTCTCAGATTCAGGGGAAGACTTTCTTGCTAAGCTTTTTAAAACAGCAACGGACGTTCTTAGATTGGCAGTTGTCATATCGGGAGGAGACGTGAGTTTAGCAGTTCCGACAAAGTTTATCAAGTTCAAACGTTCTCAAAGACGATTGATTTTGTCTGCTTTAGAAAATAGCAACAACATCATCGAGGATATGTTGAGGTATAAAAACGAGTGGATCCGTATCGGAGAAATTATTCACCCAGGTGAGTATATAAACCGATATCCAAAAGCTTTTATAGCATTTGATGTTATCAGAAATGATAAACCATTTGAGACTTTTAATGGAACCGTCGAAAGATTATTCCGAGAAGGTAGAATTGAAAAATCGCTAAATTATTTGGTAAAACGTCCAGGTGAATTGGCTCGAAGATTAGATTTTTTAATCCGGAATATCGAAAGCTATAAACTCGTCACCAACGAATTTAAAAAAGTGGCTGATAAGATTTCAACACCAGTTTTATTACAGGTGATGACTCATTTTAAACATAGAAAAGTAAAAGATGAAAAATTCAGAACGGATTTAATTTCTACGCTTACTCGTTTAAAAAAGACTAAAAAAGAAAGGCCTCTAAGAGTATTTTTCCCAAAAGGACAAGTTGGGAAAGCTGTCGCAATTGTAAATAACTTGCCATTGATTCATAGGAATGCAGCAAGAACAATTGTCAAGATTTGTGAATTCACTTTGGTTGATCGCTTTATGAAATTGCCTGACTTAGGAAACGTCTACCTTGATCCTTTGTTGAAAAACTATTTGGTTCCTTTCTCTCAAAGATCTGCCAATAAATCCTTGAGAACTTTGGTTAGAGGTTCAAAAGTAGCTATGCCAGCAGGTAATACGATTCGTTTTTTTCTTTGGTGGAAAGAAGGTGTAAAAGATGGCGTAAAAACTAAGCGAGTAGACATTGATTTATCTTCAGTTATGTTTGATGCAAATTGGAAATATAAGGAACATATTTCTTATACCAATTTAAAATCTTCACAGTACAATGCTGCGCATAGTGGAGATATTACATCAGCACCAGATGGAGCTTGCGAGTTTATTGACATCGATATTCCTTCCGTTTTAAAATACGGAGGTCGTTATGTCGTGATGAATGTATATTCTTATACTCAGCAAACTTTTAATACGCTACCTGAATGTTTTGCAGGTTGGATGATTAGAAAATCACCAAACTCAGGTGAAATCTTCGAGCCGAAAACGGTAAAAGACAAACTTGATTTGACAGCCAAAACTAAGGTTTGTATTCCAGTAATCTTAGACCTTGAAAAACGTCAGATGATCTGGACGGACATCGCATTGAAGTCGAATGCAAAATGGCGTAATAATTTGGAAACGAATCAAAGAGGTGTTTCAGTCATGGGTAAAGCGATGACTGATTTGAAGAAAACCAGCCTTTATGATCTTTTCAGGTTGCATATGCTTGCTCGAGGAAGAGAGGTGAAACATACTGATGAAGCGGATGCTATTTTTTCTATTGAAAAAGGGATAACGCCTTTTGATATGGAGAAAATTATGGGTGAATATTTGGTTTAAAAATAAAACGGTACTTGGTATTAGTTAATTTGCAGCATTAAATAATTAATACTTTGTACCGTTTTTGCAATTGGTAATATTCTATGGCATAAGACTTAGATTTTTAATACCTTACATCCTCATTAAAACCTAAAGCTTAATCTCATTATAATCTATCATTCAGCTATGAAAAAATTATTATTTCTATTTGCTTTTTTTTATTTTACCTGCTCAAATTCTTCTTTAATTGCTCAATCCTGTATCCCCGAAAATGTAATCTTTAATACTCAGAATCAAATTGATAGTTTCCTGATCAATAATCCCGGATGCACAGAAATAATAGGAAATCTTATTTTTCTAACATCTGGAGAATCAAATATGAACATGTCTGGTTTTTCAAATATTGAGTCCGTTCAAGGTGACATCGTTTTTCAAAGCAATAACTCTTTTACTAATTTTATCGGATTCGAAAATCTGGATTCTCTTCATGGTTCTTTAATCATTGAAAATTCCAGTTTAACCACTTTTGAAGGACTTGAAAATTTAAAATATATAGGGAATGATTTCCAAGTTGAATCATCTTCAAACTTTAGCGGATATGATCATTTAACTAGCTTAAATTTTATCGGCGGAAGTTTTTGGCTTAATAATGATTTGAGCATTCAAAATTTTAATGGCTTAGAACAATTGACTTATATTGGAGAAAGCTTTGTTGTTTTTGAATCTTCCTTACTAAGCTTCCAAGGATTAAGTAGCTTGCAAACAATTGGAGGATATGTAACCTTTCAAGGAAATCAATTTACAGATTTTTCTGGTTTGAATAATCTTGAATCTATTGAAGATGCACTGAATATTATCGGTACTACAGCAACGAATTTCACCGGTCTAGAAAACCTAAGTTCAATCTCAGCCGGACTACTCATCAATGACAACCAAAACCTCATCAACATAAATTCTTTATCAAATCTTACCAACTTTAGTGGATCCAATTTTGAAATAACCAACAATCCTTTACTTCAAGAATGTGTCTTCCCTGACTTTTGCAACTTCTACAATAACATTGATCATATTGATATTTCAAATAATGGAGACAACTGTTCAACACTAACGCTTATAGAAACCTGCATTGATCCGGGGATAGAAATCTCCTGTCAAAACAATGGTGATATATATATAACACAAGCTGCTATTGATAGTTTTCCTATAATTAACCCTGGTTGTACAAACTTACAAGGCTCTTTGGTTTTTACAGACCTAACCGATGAGAATTTAAACATGAATGGATTTTCAAGTCTAAAAACAATAAGTGGAGATCTTGTTTTCCAAGACAATAACTCCTTTGACAATCTCATTGGACTTGAAAATTTAGATTCTATTCATGGCCAATTGTACTTTGAAAATTCAAGTATCAGTAGTTTTGAAGGATTAGATGGTTTACAATATATTGGTGGAGATTTCCACCTTGACAACAACCACAGTTTAATCAACTTCGAAGGACTAAATAACTTAGAATATATTGGCAATAATTTTAACGTTGCAATGGATTCTAGTATTCAAAATTTCAATGGTCTTGAAAGTTTAAATTTGATAAACAAGAATTTTTGGGTATTTGCCAATCCAAGTCTGATCAATTTTTCTGGCTTAAGCAGTTTAGATTCTATACAAGAGCTTTTTTCAATTAATAGCAATCATAGTCTTATAAATTTTGAAGGTTTAAATAATTTGAATTTCATTGGTATTCATTTGTCAATTCCAAACAATTCAGCCCTGCAAAATTTCAATGGTCTTGAAAATCTATCAACTATTGGGCAAGATTTGTCAATCTCAGATAACAATGACCTACTCAACATTGAGGCTTTATCTAATCTAGATTTCTCAACACTCAATCAAGTAATCATCATCAATAATTTTTCATTAAGTGGATGCTCTGTGTCTCCGTTTTGCAATTACATTGACAATGGAAACACTCCTGTAATGTACAATAATGCTCCCAGTTGTGAAAGCCCAAGTGATGTACTGGATGCATGCAATGATATTGGTATTGTATACTATTCTATTTTTTATGATCTAAACCAAAATAACATTTTAGACAATAATGAATCTTATTTTTCAGAACCCGGCTTAGGTGTAGAGATCACCCCAGGAGAATGTCTATCTTTTCCAACTACTTCAGCTCCCGGCAGAAAATTCCTTGAACTTGGAGATTATCAAGTCAGTTTAAATCTAGATCCTGATTCCTATTGGGAATCTACCGGATCAACAAATTCATATGATCTCACTTTGGATTTTAATGAAAACACAGATTCAATTTATTTTGGATTATTCCCCCTTGTTTTTTTATCAGAATATGTTACATTCATTAATGCTCCGCCTTTACGTTGCCAAGAGTATATTACATTTGATGTCCTTGGAAAAAATCTTGGAACTACGGTTGCAAATGGCTATCTGTATATTACCATTCATGAAGAGATATTAGACGTTCAATTCATCGACCAACCAGATACCATCATTGCTCCTTATACTTATGGTTGGGCATTTGAAAATCTATTCCCAGGACAAAATATTCTCAAGCAAATTTCATTAAAAATCCCAGGTCCTCCAGAATTTGAATTGGGTAATTTTCTGGACTTTCAAAGCTATATGGAATACGAAGACATCAATGGGATATTCACTTCTATCCCCAATGCTTATCGAGCATTAGTAGAATGTTCTTATGATCCAAATGACAAACTAATAAATCCAGACCGAATGAATGGCTATACTCTTTTTGAAGAAGATTTAATCTATACCATTCGTTTTCAAAATACTGGAAATGCAGAAGCTTATGATGTGGTGATCAGAGATACTTTGGATTCAAATCTTGACCCAACAACCTTCCAAGTTATCAGTAGTAGCCACGAGGAAGTACTTTCTACTTTTCTAGAAGACAATCAATATTTGACTTTTGAATTTAAAAATATTTTCCTCCCTGACAGCACTTCTGATTTTGAAGGAAGCCAAGGTTATATTAATTATCAAATTCGTACGATCGATGGTTTACCAGAAGAAACACAAATTAATAATACTGCAGGAATTTACTTCGATTTTAATCCGCCAGTTATTACAAATACGACAGAAAATATAATGTTGACCACCTTTGATTTTGATGAAGATGGTTATGAGATTTTCGTTGATTGCGATGACATGAATGAAAATATTTTCCCAGGTGCTGAAGACATTCCAAATAACGGAATTGATGAAGATTGTATCGATGGAGATAATATTGTAAGTATAGATGACCTGTCCAATTCTTCTATTCATTTATTTCCAAATCCTGTAAGCGACGAATTATTTATTCACGTTGGCGATTATACTTCTGTACAAATTCAATTAAACAATATCAATGGTCAACATATTTTAAAAACAGAATTTTTTGACGATCAAAAGATCAATCTTTCTAGCTTGCCTTCTGGCGTTTATTCAATCTTGATTTATGCAAATGGAAACTTATTTACAGAGCGTTTGGTTAAATTGTAAATAGAATCTTTAAAATACTTCAAGCAATGAAAGACAAAATCCTAGAGCAAATCAAGATGCTCGAAAAAGATCGTAATATCCGTATTCTTTTCGCTAGTGAAAGTGGTAGTCGAGCCTGGGGATTTCCGTCGCCTGATAGTGATTACGATGTACGTTTTTTTTATGCGAAACCGTTAAACTGGTATCTTGCTTTAAATGAGCCAAAAGACAATATTGACCTGGGAGTCAATGAATTACTAGACATCAATGGATGGGATATTAGAAAGGCATTGCGGCTCATGAAAAAATCTAATGTTTCGCCTTTAGAGTGGATGAAATCGCCTATTGTGTATTACAAAAACGAAGGCTTTGATGATCTGATTAAAGAAGTTTTGGATGATTGTTTTTCACCAATTGCATCTATTCATCACTACCTCAGCATGGCTAAAAGATTCTATGAAAACTGCAATGGACCAGAAGATGTAAAATTGAAATCATGGTTCTATGGATTGAGATCTTCACTAAATGCTTTATGGATTTTGGAGCATCAAACGATGCCTCCAATTCACTTCCCAGACGCCTTAAATTTGATCAAAGACAAGCCTGGGTTAGTTGAAAAAATCTCGAAATTAATCCAGATTAAAGCGACAAAAGATGAAAACTATACACTCCCGAAAGATGAAGAACTTTTGGCTTTAATGAAAACCTGTATCGATCGATGTGATGATGAATTTAAATCACTTCCTGGAAACAAAGTAGCACAAGAAACAATGAATGAAATTTTTAGAAAAATTGTAAGCAATGAAATTTGAGGATCTAAAATCAGAGGGGCTCTTACTTTTTGAATGCATCAGCGGAAGCCATGCTTATGGTTTAAATCACAAGGATTCTGACCTAGATAAAAAGGGTGTTTTTATATTACCGAAAAGTGAGTTTTATAGTTTAAAAGCAGTCGGTCAATTGAATGATAAAAACAATGATGAAGTTTATTATGAAGTTGGGAAATTCATTGATCTTTTATATAAAAACAATCCGACTTGTTTAGAAATTTTAAATACACCGGAAGAGTCAATCCTTTTTAAACATCCGCTTTTTGAAAAAATAAAATTAGAATATTTTATTTCAAAAAAATGTAAAGACACCTTTGCTGGTTTTGCTTTTGCTCAAATAAAAAAGGCAAAAGGTTTGAATAAAAAGATCGTCAACCCGATAGATAAAGAAAAGAAATCAATCTTAAACTTTTGCTATGTGACCAATGATCAAGGTTCCATTTCGTTGCAAGATTTTTTAAAAGAAAATAATTTTAATCATGACGATTGTGGCTTAACTAATATTCCAAATATGAAAGGAATGTTTGCTTTGTTTCATAATTGCGAATTAAATTATTCGGGGATCATTAAGCACAAAGATTCTCTAGAGGTTTGCCTAAGTTCAATCCCAAAAGGAGAAAAACCTTTGACTAATTTATTTTTCAACAAAGATGGATATTCTGTCTATTGCAAAGAGTACAAACAATATTGGGAATGGGTCGAAAACAGAAACGAGCATCGGTATCAAAACACCTTAGAGCATGGTAAAAATTATGATGCAAAAAACATGATGCATACTTTTCGCTTGTTGCATATGGCTGAAGAAATTGCAAAAACAGGATCCTTCAATGTCAAAAGAACGGAGGATAAAGATTTTCTTTGGAAGGTCAGAGTCGGCGATTTTCAATACCTGGAATTAGTTGAACGAGCCGAAACAAAGCTAGAGAAAATTCGAAAACTATTTGAACAATCTGACTTGAAAACTGCTCCTGGTTATGATCTAGCAAATAAGGTTTTGATTGAAATTCGTGATGGATTTTATGCTTAATTTTAGGCTACATCTATCTGAATTTTCACAGATTCTACTTAATCAATTCTAACAAATATTTTACAGGTTCTTAAAATCAATAAAAAATATCTATTTTGTACTAAGGTCAAAATAAACACAATTTTTAATACCTAATTCAGACTAAAAATGAAATTTATACTATCCATAATACTCTTGCTTTTAGTGAATGGAATTTCTTATTCTCAGAATGTAAAGTTGAAGCAAAAGAAAGGCAAATACGGTTTTGTCAAAAAAGGTAAAAAAATACTTGATTACGTTTATGAAGAGGCAAATTATAAAACTGGAAACTTCTACCTAGTAAAGCAGAATGAAAAATGGGGAGTAGTTACTAAAGATGGCGTAGAATCTATTGCATGTAATTTTGACACACTAATTGTAAATTCGAAAACTGAATTAATAGCAATTAAAGAAAATAAATATGGTTTATTAAATCTGGATGGTTCTACCATTTTGGATTTCAAATTCGATGATATTGATTACGCTTACCCAGATTCAACTTCATTGGTTAAGTTAGATGGAAAATGGGGAATACTGGAGAATGGAAAAATGGATTACTCAAAGAAAAGAATAATCTTTAAATCACCAGAACAAATGCCTTTGTTTGAATATTGTGAAGAATTCGAGGAAGACTATAAAAAACTCAAAAGCTGTGCAGATAAGAAAATGTTAGAATTCATTTACAGAAACATAAGTTATCCAGATGAAGCTCAGCAAAAAGGGGTTAGCGGAACAATTGTAGTATCATTTATTATTACTGAAAAAGGAGAAATTAGTAACTCAAAAATATTGAGAGATATTGGAGCTGGTTGTGGCCAAGCGGGCTTAGATGTAATCAATAAAATGAAAAAATGGACTCCTGCAATTCAAGATGGAGAAAACGTCAACAGTTATTTCTTCTTGCCAATAAAATTTAGTTTAAACTAGTAGTCTCAGAACCATTAGAAATGGCATATCTCTTATAAAAAGCTCAAAAATTCAATAGGATGAAAAAGATTAATTTAATAAACCACTTCCTAAATTTTGTTGCAGTTATACTAGGAGTATTACTAGCATTCTATGTAAACTCATGTTCGGAGACCAATAAAGAAAAGAATGAATTAAGAGAAATTGTTATTTCATTAGTAGCGGATTTAGAAAATGATCATAAGACGTATAGTGAATTTCAAATCCCGACAAATGTAAAGCAATCTAAAGAATTAGAAAATTTGATAGCGGATATATTGAGCACTGAAAATAAAACTCAAGAAAAATTATCTGTAAGTGTTGAAGTCGAAAACTATAGCCCAATAAGTTCAACCTATTTATCAATAAATTCTTCTGGAAAAATAAATCTAATTGATGACTTAGAAGTAAAAAAGATGCTTAGTAACTATTATGATATATTATCAGAGGAATCAATTAAAAAAGGGGAAATACAAGTTAATTTTTTCTTGAATGAAATATTGCCTTGGATGATGGAAAACACTGATTTATTAGATATAAAATCAGAAGAACTTATCGGACAAAAAAAACTAGCAAATAGATTAATCTTGTATAGAACATTAATAGAAAATAAGACAGACCAATATAAAGTAATAGATAAAGCATCAATAGAATTACAAAAAATGCTATCTGAATTCATAAAAAAATAGCGCCCAACAAAGTATACCAATGCCAAGGAGCACAGGAATACACAAAGGAAATAAAATCATTTGCAGGCTCTGTTTCTAATTTACAATCCCAACCGAAAGTTAATCGGAACATTCACTAATAAGGCTTCAATTTTTGATTCCGCAGTTTTATTCCATTCCTCAATGTAGCCATTCATTTTAAGCTCAATCATTTTTTCGCTTTCAGGATTCATAGATTCGATAACTTTAAAATCTTTAATCCGACCATCAAAAATAAACTGAATGAGGACTCGACCTTCTTCATTATAAACCCTGGATAATTCTGGATAATCCAATTCTGTTGACAAAAATTCAATTAGTGTTTTTAAATCTTTGTTTACAAGAGCGACTCTTTCTGCATCTTCAGTTTTCTTAGTTTTTTCCACTTTACTGGACGAATTAATACTAAGATCATTTCCCACAAAAGAAAAATTTTCTTGAGCAGAAAGGTTAAAAATTAGAAATAAAAATAGATAGGTAAGTAAAGGTTGCTTTTTCATAATGACTTATTTTACAGTCAAGTTATGAGTAAAGCATGGTTAGAATAGGATAAAAAGTAGTGAGTTGTTGGAATATGAGGGTGAGTTGTAGGAAAGGTTTATTGATTGTGATTTAGAACCACGAAGCTCACGAAAGATATTCAACTTAGTGCCTTCTTCGCGGGCTTCGTGTCCAATTATTTTCGTGTCCAATTACTGATTCCGAAAAACAATCTTCCCAAACTGCTTCCCTTGATCCATTCGTTCAAAAGCTTCCGCAGCATTTGAAAAATCGTAAATACTATCTACAACTGGCTTAATTTTATGTTCATTGACTAAGGCTATCATGTCTATAAACTCTTGATCGTTCCCCATTGTACTTCCATAAAGTTCTAGCTCTTTCCAAAAGAAAATCTGAGGATTAATCGTACTCTTACCTCTTGTCCCTCCATAGATTGCAATACGAGCTCTCGGGTTACAAACCTTTAGTAAAGTCTCAAAACCAGCACCTCCAGCACTGTCAATCACTACATCTACCCAGCCATGTTCTTTTCCAAATTCTTTATGCCATTTTTCATCTTTATAATTTGCTCCGCCTTTTGCTCCCATGTCAATCGCCTTTTGAATCTTCTCATCCGAACTAGAAGTCACATAAACTTCAGCTCCAATCGCGATCGCAAATTGACATGCAAATAAGGCCACTCCGCCCCCTACTCCATTGATCAATACTTTATCCTTCGCTGTAGCTCTTGCCCTTCCAAATAAAGCTCTATAAGCTGTCAAACCACCTAAGGGCAAAGCTGCCGCTTCCTCCCAAGTAAGATGCGCTGGCTTATCGGCTAATCGATCTTCAGTAACTGCGACGTATTCCGCAAATGTTCCATTCACCGGCATCCCAAGAATAGAATAACCGAAGTGATTTGGATAATTTGGATCTTTTCCCCAATTCACATTTGGATTAATAATTACTTCTCGATCACCTACCAGTCCTGCTCCACAAGAACCAATCGTTACACCAGCCTCAAGATTTGGATACATCCCTTTGGTCATCCAAACATCTCGATGGTTCATCGCAGAAGCTTTCAAATGAACGAGCACTTCTCCTTCTTTTGGTACTGGCTTTTCTACTTCGCTGGTTGTGATGACTTCTTTTGCAGCTTGGAAAACGAGGGCTTTCATAGGAGGTATGTTTTTGAAGTTTTTATTTTAGCCACGAAGACACGATTTTTTTTCTTCGTGCCTAAGTAGCTAATGTTTCTGATTCTAAGCAAAGTACGCATAAATACCAATCACAATTACACAGATCGCAATCCCAAATTGTCTCACATATTTGAATGGTGTGATATCAACTTGCTTAGTATATTGTAATTCAAAAGGTTCTTTTCTTGGCATTAGTTTTCCAATGATCAACATAATAACCACATTCGTGATAAAAAGAATAGCCATGACATCTAAAAAATGCGGATAAGCACTTCCTTCAATAGCAGCGATTACTGCCTTATCAGTATTTTCAGTTACCCCAGCAGCTATCTTTGCCTTTTCTTTAAACATTGGCTGCAAAATAAACTGACTCAAAATATATAACAATGATCCAGAAAGTAAACCAATTTTTGCAGCAATTGCAGGAACATATTTTGTTACGTATCCAACAAAAATAATTGTCAAAATAGGAATACTATAAATCCCATTAATTTCTTGAAGATAAGCAAATAAGCTTCCTGCATTAGCAATTAATGGAGCAATGAACATAGCAGCAAATGCTAATATAATTCCGAAGATCTTACCATATTTTACTACTGTCTTTTCATCTGCATCCGGGTTGATGTGTTGTTTGTATATATCAATTCCAAACAACGTAACAGAACTATTCAAGACACTATTAAATGAGCTCAAAATCGCTCCAAATAATACTGCTGCAAAGAATCCAAGTAATGCAGGTGGAAGTACCTTATTCACCAAGGCAGGATAAGCATCATCTACTTTTTCCAATCCTCCTCCAAACATATGATAAGCAATCAAACCGGGTAAAACCACAATTAGTGGCCCTAAGATTTTGATAAAAGAACCGAGTATTAATCCTTTCTGCCCTTCTGCTAAGTTTTTCGCTCCTAAAGCTCTTTGAATGATTTGCTGATTGGTTCCCCAATAGAATAATTGAACCAACATCATCCCCGTAAAAATCGTATGAAAAGGCACAGGGTCCGATTCGCTACCCATTGATTTAAATTTATCTGGATTAGCTTCCATCATGATCGAAACACCATCCATGACGCTTCCGTCTCCAATTGCTAATAATCCAAAAATAGGAATTAGAATTCCTCCAATCAATAATCCAATTGCATTGATCGAATCAGAAACAGCAACCGCTTTCAAGCCTCCAAATACAGCATATATGGAGCCTATAATTCCAATTCCCCAAACACAAATCCAAAGTGCTGCGGTTTCAGAAACTCCTAATAATTCTGGTATTTCAAACATCCCACTGATCGCTAAAGAACCAGAGTATAAAATCACTGGCAAAAGCACAACCACATATCCGGTTAAAAACAGGCCTGAGGTAAGCGTCTTGGTCATGACATCAAATCTACTTGCTAAAAAACCAGGAACAGTAGTCAATCCGCCTTTCAAATATCGAGGTAATAAAAATAATGCGGTGACAACCATGGCCATTGCAGCTAAGGTTTCCCATGCCATTACAGACAAGCCACTTTCATAGGCTGATCCATTCAAGCCCACTATCTGCTCAGTCGAGAGATTGGTCAGTAACAAAGATCCCGCAATGACCCCTGCGGTCAAACTACGTCCTCCTAAAAAATATCCATCTGATGAATTTTCATCGGTTCCTCGTGTTGCCCAATATGATATTCCAGCAACCAGTAAGGTAAAGGCAAGAAAACTAAATAAAGCCATGTCGTATGTTGGTTTTTAAAAATGAAGGAATCCCTAGAGGGAATTCCATTAAAGACACGGGAAATTAGTTTTTTATTTTTAAAAAGATATAATTCTGGGAAGGATTGATAAAAAAAGAATCGTTTGAGTAGTAAAAAAGTAGATGAGTGGTAGGTCTTCTAGTAATTTAGAGCAAAAGTGAGTGATAAGATGCTCAAAAATATTCCAAAAGTAAACAGATTAAAAGCTTTTCGAATCCATGACATTTTATACCCCAATCGTTTTCCGACGAAAAAAAGGTCTTGTGCCATATGTGCTTTAATTTGAGAAGGATCAGAAAGACCCTCTTCCAAATATTCGTAATAATCGGAAGCTTTCATGTTATAAAAATTGCCAAAGAAAAACGGACTTGCCTTTACTCCTGAAGATGCCTTTTCTTGATGATCACTTAATTTCGATGGTTTGAGTACTTTCGCCGCTAGGCAAATTGTCAAAAAACAAGTAGCAGATAGAAAGATCAGTGGCAAGACTAATTGATGACTGTATATGGTTTCTAAATTGGCGATTACCATGGGGACTAATGCAGCAATCATAATCGCATTTAGGCTCAACAAAACATTTGCTTTGTTATCAGCGATTGCGGTCAATTCGATATTATTTCTTTGAGTGGTCCTAATGATGTCTATGGCCTTTTTCGAAAGTCCTTTTTTCTTAGCTGCGGCTGCTAAAGGAGAAACACCGGTGGCTGGTTCTTTTAGTATATACATAGCTTTGAAGGGATTAAGTGTTTTGTATAAAAACTTAAATCTAAATTTTTAAAAAAAAGTTATCGAGTAAATAAGCTTACAAGCAAGCAAAAAATTGAATACTTGTTAACTTATTCACCCGTTAACTTTTCAAACCTAATTGATTAAAATTTACTATTTATTTAGCAGTCAGATTGGTATTTTCTTTTAGGACGGGAAGTTTAATGTCATCAATATCTTTGTAAAAAGAATTCAAATAAGTAAGAATTTCTCTACGCTCTTCCTTTTTCAAAGGCTTGAAATTTTTTACTAAATCTATGATTTCTTCTTTTTTCGATTCAAATAATTTTATCGTTTGATCCATATCTTCTAAATCCTCAGCATTTCCAAGATAGAATCGGTCTTTGATGGATTTAACATTAAAGTTAGTACTCAGTCTAGCATATGGAGCACTCACTAATCCTGAGAAATCGAAATCATAAGGAATCGGGATTAATCGGTTTGTTTTATTGATCACTTTTACGTTGTGAACTTTAGTATACATATCCCAGTCAAGATTTCCGATCATATATTGAAATAGAGCAACACGCTTTGAATGTGTATAATTATATTGATCTTTGGTAATCCCAAATTTCCCATCAAATTTTTCAGCAGCTAATCGTCCTCTCATTTGAGCAGTATCCTCAATGATAAATCCCCATTGTTTTTTTACTTTCCCAGTTGAAAGATCTTTATAATTTATTTTCAAAAATTGAACTCTAAAACTATAATCGGACAATTCATTATAAATCTTATATGCTAAAAATTCTTTTAACAAAAGTTGTTTTGCCTTTGTCTCATCTTCAATACACTGCGTAACTAATTTAAAATCATCATGTAAAGTCAGGCCAGCTTCAGCAAGCTCTCCTTTTTTGAAATTCAATTTTAAAGGCGGCATTTCAGTGCAAGTCGTTCTTCTAAATTTGCCTCGAATATTTACCTTAGTTTTCCAATTCCTCATTTCACCATGGTTATCCTCAAAAGAAAACGTGCCTTTAAAAGCATCCGGGCTTCTTCTGTTAGCCAACATCTTTTCAAGGTCTAACTCTAAAGTAACTTCCTGAATATCTTGGTAGTTGACCAAATCAAAAATACTTTGATTAGCAACTGGATCTGTAGCTTGATTAGAACTTGCAAAAACAACAGCGATTAAAAATGATAAGGCGAAGGTTAATGTTAAGTGCTTCATCTTCGGTATATATTTATTTACTGATAACATAAAATAGTAAGTCAAAGAAATTGGTATTATAACTTACAAGCAATTTTGCTTTGACATCATACTACAAAGATGCAGACGAAATAGTTTTCTTAAAAGGTGAAAAAAAGGCAAAGAATGGTGAAAACGGGACAGTGACATTTCACATTAAATTAACACAAGTCAAGCAACAAATTATAGCCTTTGGAATTGTTTGGCAAAAGGCTCAATTCTTAGCTTTTGATTTGGAAAAATACAGAAAGAGCAAGGTTTTCTATATGTATAAAAACTTCCCTTCATTTCATGTATTCGAATACAAAATTTTACAAACCGAATAAATTTAATTTAAAAATAATCCTTCCGAAATTCAGTAGGTGTGAAACCTGTGTCTTTTTTAAAATACTTGACAAAATTGGTAGGGTCCTCAAAACCAGTTAGATAGGCGATTTCTTTGATGCTATAAGAAGTGTTCATCAATAGACGCTTCATCTCAATAATCAATTGGTCATTGATAAATGCTTTTGCAGTTTGACTAAAAATATGCTGGGTTACCCGATTGAGTTTTTTAGTAGAAATAGCTAGCTCATTGGCGTAAAATTGCACCTGATGTTCTTGCAACAAATGCTTGTATAAAAGACTCTGGAATGCGACAAATGTCTCATGATAAACTGACTTCTCTTCGAGGGTTCGATATTGCCTACGGATACGTTCTGCTAAAAGAAGAAAAATCTTCAAAGCTGATTGAATCAACTCCTCTGTCAGTTCATCGTCAGGAGAATGGTATTCTCGTGATATTTGAGTAACCAAATTTTGAAATATAGGAATCTGTTCTTCCTCTAACTGAAGCACAGGAGGATACAAATGATAATTATACAAAGTCAGATGATGCATTAAACTAGAACCGAGACTACTCTTCTCCAAAAACTTTTCTGTAAAGACCATAAAACAAGCATCTCTTTCTAGATTCTTTTCAAAAGCATGGACTTGTTCTCGAGAAATAAAAACAATACTTCCTCTCTTATATTTATACTTTTTAAAATCAATATAATGATTGCCTTCTCCTTCCAAAATAAAGAGCATGGAATAAAACCTGATGCGATGTGGCCGAAAAGGATTATGCTTTAATGGCGTATCATCAATCAAAACCTCCCAATTGGAAACGATTTCAAACTCCAAATCCTTCTTGTGGATATTTTGGAACTTAACCTCAGGGATGAATTTATCTAAGGACATTTATTTAAATTAGAAATTATAGGTTTGGTGAATTTATAAAAATTTTAGATTGGTTTTATTTATTTAGCAAAGCTATCATAAAGATTACTTATTTTCAAGTTAAAATTATTTTCAACTAAGAAATGCAGAATAATTTTAAAAATCGTACTTATGAAATCATACATTTATCTTTTTCTATTTACCGCTGTTTTACTAAGTTCTTGTAAAGTAGCAGATTCGAATATTCAACGAAATACAAATCTAAAAGCTTATCCACTTGTCCACATGGTTTATTTTAAAACAAAGGAAAATGCGGATATTAAAACCTTAATCAAGGAAATTCAGAAGATTGAAGCCATCCCCGTTTTAAAAAATCTTGAAGTCGGTACTTTTAAAAACCTGGGAGATAGTCGGGCCATGTCAGAATTTGGAGTGTTCATGCAAATGCGATTTGCAAACGAAGCTGATTATCAATCCTATCAAAATCATCCGATGCATATTGCTTTGAAAAAGAGTGCAGGTCCGTATTTGGCTGGACCACCGGTAACTTATGATTATATCAGGAGTGAGGAGTGATGGTCAGGAGTGCTAAAAACATTCCTACAATAAATATGTTTAAAAGTATGCCTATATTTGCTTATTGAACGCCATTTTACAACAACATACAGACTCATGGAGAAAGTCAATTCCCAAATATTAGAACTCCTGAATATTCATTTTCCGGAAATCAATGACATTGCTTTACAAGAAGAAATTGCTAAAAAAGGGCAAATTTTAAACTTTCCTGCAGGACAAGTGATCATGAATTATGGTAGCTATATAAAGCTTGTTCCTTTATTAGTCAAAGGATCGATTAAAGTTGTCAGAGAGGAAGAGGAAGAAGGAAGAGAATTATTGTTGTATTATTTAAACAGCGGGGAGACTTGTTCTATGTCATTCTCTTGTTGTATGATGAATAAGCAGAGCGATATCCGAACGACTGCGGTCGATGATACTACCTTGATTGGTATTCCAGTAAAATATGCAGATGAGTGGATGACAGAGTTTAAGAACTGGAAGAACTTTGTAATGCGATCTTACGATTTCCGTTTACAGGAAATGATCAAAACCATTGATAATATTGCTTTTAAGAAAATGGATGATCGCCTACTCTCTTATCTAGAAGATAAATCCAAAGCTCAAAAGACCAAAATCATTAATACTACTCACCAAAAAATCGCTGATGAGCTTAATGCTTCACGAGAAGCGGTATCTAGACTTCTAAAACAACTGGAAAAGAAAGAGGTAATAAAACTAGGTAGAAATAAAATTGAGCTATTATGACCAATATCATCTCTAATGTGATTTTTATCACTCTACTTTCTTAAAATATGGGATATCTTTGTGGAAAAGAAATTCATGAACTTAGATCAATATATTCCTATTGCAAAATGGCTGCCTCAGTATTCCAAATCAGACTTCAAGGGTGATCTAATTGCAGGCTTGACTGTAGGTGTAATGCTAATTCCTCAAGGAATGGCCTATGCAATGCTAGCTGGCCTTCCTCCGATTTATGGATTGTATGCCTCAATAATTCCTTTGATTTTATATGCGATTTTTGGTACCTCTCGACAATTGGCTGTTGGTCCGGTAGCTATGATTTCCTTGTTAATTCTTGCTGGAGTAGGCACAATTGCAGAAACTGGAACCGATGAATTTATTGGTCTTTCCATACTTTTAGCTTTTATGGTCGGTGTGATACAATTGGCAATGGGCGTTTTTAAGCTTGGTTTTCTGGTCAATTTTCTTTCTCATCCGGTTATCTCGGGTTTTACTTCAGCAGCAGCTTTGATCATTGGTTTTAGTCAGTTAAAACATCTGATGGGAGTAGACATCCCAAGAAGTAATTATGTTCATGAGATTATTGGAAATGCTTTTTCTAAAATAGATTTAATCAATTGGCCAACCTTTATTATCGGTATAAGTGCCATTGCCGTGTTACTTGTTATTAAGAAAGTAAAAATTAAAATCCCTGGCCCCTTGGTCGCTGTTGTACTAAGTATATTGGCGGTATGGGGATTAGGCTTGTTTGAAAATGGGGTAAAGATCGTGGGAGAAGTTCCTAAAGGGCTCCCATCTTTTGGCCTTCCTGCCTTTAATATGGAACATATCAAACAATTATTTCCAATTGCACTGACCATTTCTTTTATTGGTTTTATGGAAAGTATAGCAGTCGCAAAAGCAATTCAATCCAAACATAAAAATTATAAAATCGTTCCTAATCAAGAATTAATCGGATTAGGAATTGCAAATATTGGTGGTTCATTTTTCCAAGCCTTTCCAACTACAGGAGGGTTTTCTAGAACTGCCGTAAACGATCAATCAGGGGCAAAAACTGGAATGTCTTCTATCATCTCTGCTTTATTGATAGCCTTGACTTTATTATTTTTAACTCCTTTGTTTTATTATTTACCAAAAGCCATTTTAGCTTCCGTTATCATGGTGGCTGTTTTTGGCTTAATCAACATCAAAGAAGCGAAACATCTGTGGCGTACCGATCGGGGTGATTTCATTATGATGGGTGTGACTTTTTTCGCAACTTTATTCCTAGGAATTGAAGAAGGCATTTTAATTGGTGTCATCCTTTCTTTGGCTTTAATAATTTTTAGAACAACTCAACCTCATGTTGCAGTTTTAGGAAAAATACCTGGTAAACCGCATTATAAAAATCTGAATCGATTTGATAATCTAGAA
>CAKZTD010000109.1 GCA_937921595.1 uncultured Saprospiraceae bacterium | reverse complement strand
GAGCGTTTTAATGCCGAGAAAATTGTTCCGATCAAAGGTGATGTAACCGATATGTCGCTTTCTCCAAATGGAAAAGAAATTGCCTTTATTGTTCGAGGAGAAGTTTTTGTAAGTTCTGTAAAAGAAGGAACGACCAAGCGAATTACGCAAACGCCAGAGCAAGAAAGAAATGTTGACTTTAGTCCTGATGGTCGTTCAGTATTGTATGCAGGTGAACGTAATGGCAGTTGGAATTTATACCAAACTTCTATCGGTAGAGAAGAAGAAAAGTACTTTTTCAATTCTACTATTTTAAAAGAAGAAACAATTTTAGCATCAGCTAAGGAAACTTTCCAACCCTCCTATTCTCCCGATGGGAAAGAAGTTGCTTTTTTAGAAGAAAGAACGGCATTGAAAGTGATCAATCTCGAATCCAAAAAGGTTAGAGAAATCATGCCGAAAGAGAAGCAGTATTCTTACTCTGACGGTGATCAACATTATGATTGGTCTCCAGATGGCAAATGGTTTTTGGTGAGTTTTTTACCAAATAAAAGATGGACTGCTCAAGTAGGTTTAGTGAGTTCTCAAGGTGGAGAGATCACCGATTTAACTCAAAGTGGTTATGGTGGCTATAGTCCAACCTGGATGATGGATGGCAAAATGATGGCTTGGATTTCGAGTAAGGATGGGATGAAAAATCATGGAAGTTGGGGAGGTCAGGTAGATCTTTATGGTATGTTTTTCTCGAAAGATGCCTATGATAAATTTACATTGAACGAAGAAGATTATGAACTTTTAAAAGAAAGAGAAGAAGACGAAAAAAAGGAGAAAGAAGATAAAGACGAGGACAAAAAGAAAAAGGAGGATAAAAAAGACGAGGACAAAAAAATCGAACCCATCAAAATTGAATTAGCAGACATCGAAGATCGAGTTACAAAACTAACTAGACATTCTTCTACCCTATCTGATTCTTATATTTCTAAGGATGGGAAAAACATGTATTACTTAGCCAAGTTCGAAAAAGGTTTTGACCTTTGGAAAACGGATCTAAGAACTAAAGAAACAAAAATCTTAGCGAAACTCAATAGTCGAAGTGGAGGTGGAATAATCGCAGATAAAAAGGATGAAAACCTTTTTATTCTTTCTGGTGGTAAAATCACAAAGATTGAAGTCAAAGATGGTAAACAAAAACCAATTGGTGTCAATGGAGAAATGGTTTTAGCAGAAGCCAAAGAAAGAGAATATTTGTTTGAACATGTTTGGAGGCAAGTCGAAAAGAAATTTTACAAGATAGATCTCCATGAAGTAAAATGGGATTTTTATAAAAAAGAATACGCTCGGTTTTTACCGCACATCAATAATAACCATGACTTTGCAGAAATGCTCAGTGAGTTGCTAGGCGAGTTGAATGCTTCTCATACCGGAGCAAGATTTTGGGATAATGCAGAAAATGGAGACGCTACCTCCTGCCTTGGTTTATTTTACGATCATGACTTTAATGGCGACGGTTTAAAAATTGATGAAGTCATGGACAAAGGACCTGTAGTCAAAGATGGTTCTAAAATAAAATCCGGTGTCATCATCGAAAAGATCGATGGCGTAGCTATAACTCGCAGTACAAATCATTATAAATACCTAAATAGAAAGACCAATAAAAACACCCTCCTTTCACTTTTTGATCCTGCAACAAATGAGCGTTGGGACGAAACTGTCAAACCAATTTCACTCAGAGCAGAAAACCAATTGCGCTACAAACGATGGGTAGAGAACTGTCGCGAGCAAGTTGAGAAACTTTCAGGAGGCCTTGTTGGCTATGTCCATGTCCGAGGAATGAATGACCAAAGTTATCGAACGGTATACGACGAAGTATTGGGAAAAAATGGTGAAAAAGATGCACTGATTGTTGATACTCGTTTCAATGGCGGAGGTTGGTTACATGATGATTTAGCTACTTTCTTAAATGGTAAAAATTACATCAGTTTTATGCCTCGAGGCCAAGATCTCGGAAACGAGCCACAATTCAAATGGTCAAAACCATCAGCCGTTGTGATGGGCGAAGGAAATTACTCCGATGCACATATGTTTCCATATACTTATCGAGCATTGGGAATTGGAAAATTGATAGGAATGCCTGTCCCAGGAACGGGTACTGCGGTCTGGTGGGAACGTCTACAAAATGGAATGGTTTTCGGTATTCCACAAGTTGGAATGATCGATGTCGATGGTGAATATTTGGAAAACAAACAACTAGAGCCAGACATCAAAGTGCCAAATGATCCAGCGAAAGTGAGCAAAGGAAAAGATCAACAGCTGGAAGCTGCGGTGAAAGATTTGTTGAAGACTTTGGGTAAGGCGAAGCCGTAAATCAAGTAAATAAAAGAACAAAAAATAAGTTAACAAGGATATCCTTTGTTAACTTATTTTTTTGCGAATAAAGTCTTATTACAATGCCAGTTTCTTAGCAATCGAAACAGGGATTGCATCTTTGTGAACCATCACTGCAACAGTCTTCAATTCAAAGTAAGCTTCCGACATATGAAGATAACCTTTAAAATCACTCACCTCTCCCCAAGAGTTTTTGATTAAAAAATACTTGGTTCCTTTTTTATCTTTTGCTACACCGGTTAAGTGCATTAAGTGATCATCCGTCGTTGCATAACTTTCAAAAGTCTCTTGTCGCAATTGTTGAGTCACCTTTAATTCTTCTCCTGGATTAACAAAAAGATCTTCTCTTTTTGCATCTTTTGGCAATACTGCCATTCCTTCTTTAGCAGAAAATCCTTTCTCACTTACATCACCATCCCAAGCAACAGAAAATCCATTCTTGATTGCATTGTCAACAATAGATTCCATTTCATCCATTGGTACATTATAAAAAGAACCATTAGAATAGTTATCTGGAATTTCTAAAATAAACGGCTCATAAAAAGGATGATGCGTATAAGAAGTGATGCTTACATAGTCATCTGGATTGATGTCCATTTCATCAACGAAAGTTTTTGGTGTATACTTTTTTCCATTATAAGTAAACTCGTCTTTTGCTTCTCCAAGGTAAGTGTCTACGACACAATCAAAAGCGATTGGCCATTTTGGACTTAAGTTTTTCATTTTTAAAACACCATCCAACATACCTTTCAACACTGCTTCCATTTCACTATGGTTATGCTTTTCAGCCCCTTCTAATTTACCTGAGTAAACAGATTCTGGAACAATGCCATGACGCTTTGCAACACGAATTAAATCATGAGAAAGACTGCCTTGGCTAAAGTTCGCTTTACCTTGACGAAGCACATAATTTTTCGCTTTGTCTCTATAGATATTTCTAACGACAAACATTTCTGAAAGATCATGCGTTCCTTTTCCTTTTCGGATCATTTCTGATTCTAAAAAAGAAGAGGTTGCAAAACTCCAACAAGTGCCTGTTCTATCCTGACTTTTGACTTCTGTGCATTCGACTTTCTGCTCTACTTTAAAATCATACTTTGATTCTTTTTCTAACTGAACCTGAGCAGGTAAACTAACGACTACCAGCAAGGCCAGTATAAATCCAAATAGTTCTATTTTTTTATTCATTGTTATTTTTTATATTTTAAAAATTCCAACTAAGATATTTCTAATAATTTAAAAGTAAAAAGATAAAGTATAGTTTAACATGACGAATAGTCTCATTTGGCAATTACAAGCTAAAAATGAAGCAAATCAGAAAAGAAATTCATCCTTTTATCACCATATATTAGAATCAGCTTTCTTTCGATACTTGATCACATTGTCTTGGTCAGGTTTGATTTTCAGAGAAAAGTCAAATTGTTTTCGCGCCTCTCTATAGTTTCCTTTATTATAATAGATATAGCCGATATAAGAAAATCCTCGATAGTAACCTGGATCTATTTCTATTGTTTTAGCAAAATAGCTCATTGCTAGTTTGTCTTTATCTTGTTTATAATAGAGATATCCAATGTTAAAATAAGTTTCTACATCTTCCGGCCGAAGTTGAATTACTTTTTCATAATAAGATAGTGCCTCATCAAATCTTTCCAATTTATAATGAAGTAAATATGCTACCCTAAATAAATACTTACTGTTTTTAGGATTATACTTTACTGCTTTCATATAACTTTTCAGGGCTTCAGAATAATTCTTTTTATTTTCAAAAACAAAACCCATTAAATTGTGTGCATCCCCATATTTTGGATCGACTGCTAAAGCTTCACGATACAGTTCCATTGCCTTATCATCCTCCCCTAACCTTCTATGACATTGCCCTATATTAAAATAGGGAGCACCATCATTGGGAAGGTATCTTTTCGCTTGTTCATAAAATGATTTTGCCTCCTCAAAATTTTGTAAGCGATATGCTTTATTACCTTTTGCAATAATAGCAAGTCCAATTTTCTTGTCGTCCTCGACGATTGGAGGTTTTGGTTCGTGGCCAATTTCATCTTCAGGATAAGGAATTAGTTTTCCACCATCAATCACGTTCTCCAAACTATCAACAATATATTTATAAGGAGTATCAGTATTCCCCCAAGTGGTACTAGCGATAGGAGTTTTTCGATTAGGAAGTGCTATATATTTTCCTAAAGGACTATTTACCCAAGAGAATGCTCTTCCAAAGATGGGAATGAGTTTGGCTTTTGATCGTGTCTTACTAACATGTTTTAAGGCTTCTTGCAAAACAACATCATAATAAAAATCCGAGTCCCAAAAATTAGAACTTATCAACAATAAGATATAATCCGATTTATTAATTAAACCTTTGATTACTTTTTTTCTATCGCTACCAGCATCAATTTCATTACCATAGAAAACCTCAATCTTTTTATTCCTTTTCAAGGAACTAAGATGGCTATCCAGTTTTTTTAAAATCTTTTGATCGTCTTCATTGGTAGAAGCACAGAGAAACACTTTTTTTGACATGGATCAAATTCATTAATTTTCAAAAAAATAAAAATCATTGGTTCTCTCAAAAGTATGTGGAAGGTTTAAACCCAAATTTGTAAAAATGGGTAATTACAAAAATAGTATTTAAAATTAAATTTTACTCAATTTCTTAACACATCCTTGCTTTACCAAAGAGGCTTTTTCTTTTAATTATGTTTTGAGCAATTAATTCTCACAATATCATATTACTTAAAACACCCATATATAAGAAACTGATTAAGCATTTCTAATAAAAATACAAGGCATTTTTTTGTAAACAATAATGTTATTTTCTAGTGAATTGATTCAAAAAACACTATAATGGGAAGCAGTTGTAGAAAGAGTATCTAGCGAAGAACCTGCCGCTTGAAGAACAAGCAGTTTTCATGATTCTTTTTTAAACAACTTAATAATTTCAAAAAACTAAACTTACCATTATGAGTAATACTAAAAAACAAAAAAAGGAAACCAAAGACACTAAAGCAAAGACACGTGTGAAGAAAGACTATAAAGCGGCAAATGCCAATTGTACGAAAAAGAATAAAGCGCTGAAGTCGGAATTGCGTAAATCTAAAAAGCAAGCGAAAAATCTTGAAAAGGCATTGCAAAAACTCAAAAAGCAAATCGAGGCTTTAAAGAAAAAAACTACACCTAAAAAGAAAGCTGTTCCTAAGAAAAAAGCAAGCTCAAAAAAGAAAACAGATTCAACATCTAAAGTAAAGGCAAGCCCAAAGAAAAAGGCTAGTCCAAAGAAAAAAGAACCCGCGAAGAAGAAGCCTGTCATTAAAAAATCCAGCGCAAAGAAAAAAACAAGTCAAAAAAAAGCAATAGTTAAGAAAGCTGCGGCTCCTAAAAAAAAGGTGCTCAAAAAAGCTGCGACTACTCTAAAGCCACCATCGAGACCACTCCCTAAAAAAACTGCGGCTACCAAACCTAAGACTCCAGCATCTACTAATGATAATTTAAAAGTAATTGAAGGTATCGGCCCTGCTATCGAAAAACATTTGAAAGCTGCGGGGATCAAAACTTTTGTTTTGTTAACAAAGGTTACTGCTAAAAAACTTAGCGATATCCTTGTACAAAGAGGAGGCAACAGGTACAGTATGCATGATCCTAAAACTTGGGCACAACAAGCTAGATTAGCTGCCGCAGGTAAAATGGCGGAGTTGAAAGCTTTGCAAGCGAAATTGAAAGGAGGAAAATAATTCAGTAAATTGGTGGACTAGTAAATTAGTGTATTCGTTCAAAATGTAGGTTATCAAAATATTGATCAACGCTCCATTTTTAATTCCTAAATTGCTAATTAACTAATCCACCAATTTACCAATTAACTCCCCACTAATTACCTATCTTTACAGCAAAATTAACCTATGCTGTTTACGACCATATTCGAACCAATCAAGAATTCCGACAATACGTTAGCCATCATTTGTACGGTTATAGCAATTGCTTCTATTATTGCACTGGTCTACTTCAATAGAAAACCTAAAAAGCCAGAAGCAAAAATTATAAATGGCCAAGCCAACTAT
>CAKZTD010000108.1 GCA_937921595.1 uncultured Saprospiraceae bacterium | reverse complement strand
CAAATGATGAGTGATTATCCTGATATGGAACTGGATGGAATGGACAATAGCAAAAAACTCATAACCAGATGGGGGCAGATGTATAGTATGGAGCAACTTATCGAGCATGCGATAGTACATATACTAAGACATCGGAGACAGATAGAAAGGTTCTTGCTTAAAATTGAAGTGTAATGTGGTTCTCAAGTTAAGGGCCAAACTTTATCAATTTATTATCGACCAAGGACTATTCTCAATTAAATTAGATTTTTTGATAAAGAGTTATTTATAATTGAAGAATTTTCGTGTCCCAGATAGACCTTTTCAAATATCAAAAAAATTGAACAACCGAAATACTGTAAAATGAATGCTAAATTCCGACTTTTCTATTTTTTGACATTAATTATTAGCTCTAGTATTGTAGCTCAGGATTTAATAAAGATTAAGAATGGATCTTTTGAAGATATAACAGCTTCTGAAACTGACAACATGATTGTTCATAACGTAGCCAATAATTGGAAGTCAGGGAATTATTTTAGAGGAGAATCGCCTGTGACTATTCATACTCCAGATCAAGTAATGTTTGGGGTTGTTAATGAAGCTTATGATGGAGATGTTTTTGTTTCTATGGTTACAAGAATGAACGAGACTTGGGAAGGTATCTCTCAAGAATTTTCTGAAGCTAGTAAAAAGGATCAAAAATATACTATGACCATGACTTTGGCTAAGTCTGTAAAAATGTTTAGTGCAATGTCCAACGTAATAAATATTGATGAAAATGAATTTAGTAATGGGAATGCCAAGTCTGTTGTCGTAAATGTTTGGATGGATAGAGAGTATTGTGATCAGAGACCTAACAAGCATGGACAACTAATATGGACATCACCTCCAATTGATCATAATGAGTGGAAAGATTATACGTTTCAATTTATTCCAAACAACAACCACAAATGGATATTCATAGAAGTCTATTTTGCTGATGCCGAAGAAGAGGGTGCGCAAGCATATTTTGGGCACGCATTGATCGATTACATCTCTGACATTGAAGAAGTCAAGTAAAGGAATGATTGTATGTCTTAAAATACGTATATAATTAATTTATGGAACTGTGCTTTAAAGTATTGTGCTTTCGTAGTAACTCAGTTAAGACTTCCGTAGTATCATGTCCTAAAGTAATCGTTCCAATATTATTATTTATTAGATCTTCAATCAGTCGATCACTCAGTTCTTCTTCCTTGTAGAAGTGTTTAATTTTCTCCATAATTAAAAACGGATAACTTATCAAACCTATAAGAGAGATCCAACCCAAAAGTACAGACTGGATAGTTGAATTCTTTCTTTTCCTGCGTCCACAATACTCACAGACAATCAATTTCCTGCTAGACATATGTGACGTTACTACCAATCCAGTTCTTGTTGTCAATTGATAGCCTTTCAAATTTCTATTTCTCATGCATTCTTGACAAACACAATTCTTGATTTTCCGTTTAAGATTATCTAATTCACTATCTGTTAGGACTCTTCGTTCGGCATGTATCCAATCTATTATCTCTACTCCAAGATTGCGTCTTTTTATCTCATCTACAAGTAGAGGAACTACTTCTGACCTAAGTGCCTTAGCACCAGTCTTAGCTAATTCTATAATTTTTACATCATCGTAGCCTATGTATCTTTCTTTGATTTGATCAATATCTACCATTTCTTATATTATTTCATATTGAATTCTATCTCTGACTCTTCTCGTTTGGATTAAGATTATTGTCACTAGGATTTTCCGTAAATGGAAAAATCAATTGCTTTACAAAGCCTTTAGGAAAAGAGGCGTCATCCAAACCGGTCCCTTTCGGCCATTCGTTGCCAGGAAGGTAGAAAGTACCAAATATTTTATCAATGAATGGAAATACTACTGCAAAATTATTTCCATAGCGTTCGGGTTCTACACAATGATGCCAATGGTGATATTGAGGTGTGGTTATTAAATATTTCAAAAAACCAAACTTGATACTTGTATTGGAATGTATCAAAACTGCGTGGATAGCGACAAATACAATAGAAACATTGAAAGTCAAAGTAGAAAAACCCAATACATATAATGGAATGTATGACATGCTTCGAGTAAAGAATATATCAATGAAATGGGTGCGAGAACCTGCTAGCCAATCCATGTGTTGTGTCGAATGGTGTACGGAATGAAACCTCCAAAGATAGAGATGGGAGTGAAAAAATCTATGTGCCCAGTATTGAAATAGATCGGTAACGAATAAAGCTAGGAATAACTCAACAACAAATGGTAAGCTGGAAATCCATTGATGAATTGATTCTAGATTCATCCAACCAAAGAATGCTACGGCTGGCTCCTTAGTTAATACTCCAAACAATTGAATAGCTAAATGACTTATAGCGAAGTATATTAAATCCGTTCGCCATTCTTCATGAAACTTAGATTGAGTCTTTCTTTTTGGAAACGCAAGCTCTATAGGGACAAACAACAATGCCATAATGAAAAGGTCTAAAAGAAGCCAATCCAAACCTATACTCCAACTTGCTTTCTCGACTGCTCTGCCTTCAACGGTCAATCCTCCGACGGCGATAGTCATTACGCCTAGGATAATTCCGATAACTGCCTTTTTTCTATTCATACCGAGAAGTAAGCTTACCAACGCAAAGGTAAACGTTGCTATAATACACCCTAGCAGTAAATTCTCTACCATCTCTGCTGAATACAAGGCACGCATGTCGGGCGTAGTCAACTGCTTAGGGAATTTAAAACAAAGTATGGCAGCTAATGAAAGAGATCCCAAAAATATAGATATCGCTCCACTGATTCTACCTTCTCCTATTCGCATTCGTTCATTTTGCTCTTTCATGTTATTCAAATTAATTTCTCATTCATCAATGATTCAAATATACAGATTGAGTCGCTTTTCGTACAATTTTATCAACCTCACTCTATTTTCCATAAGAGCATTTCATCAAAGTATTGGTTAACATTCTATTCTAGCGCACAGATTTGGCCATAATTCATTTATTTTTCTTTCATAAGATACTGTATTATTAATGCATTTTGTACTAATCTAAACTTTGCCTTGTTCCGCCCTCTAGACTAAAAAAAATGGGATACCAATATAATCTTTTGATGCTTCCACTAAATATAATTCAATTTTACTCTTCAGCAAACCATTATTGTGAAACTGTCTATAGATATATTTCGCATGTCCTTCTAGGTTCCAGTTTATTTTACCCATTGTACTTGAGAAGTAATAGCGGAAATATTTTTTGCATTGTAAATTATGCATAAATCGTGTGCGAACAAGTAGGTAAGAACAAACCTTCAAAATTCGTAATTATTAATTTCCATTGTGCTTCTATTGCGTTTGCATTAAAATGTAATTTACCATTGCATGCCACCGTCTTATTTAATAAAAAGCATATGCTAAAGGTCGGCACATCAATGGTTGAAGATTAGAGTATATTCTATTGTCATTTAGAAATAATTGAATAGAAATGTTATTGTTCTGTATCTGTGGTTTCTAGATAATAGGATGTTAATTCCCATTAGACCTTTGCCTCATTGTTTTTCGAAAAACATTTATTAACTAATTCTTAGTTATTTTTCTTGCCGTTATTTTTATTAGCTTAGAGTTCTCATCTTATTTTGAATGTATTATTAAACGAAAATATTAAACAATGGTAAAGACGATTAGATTATTATTAAGTGGGACATTACTTTTTTTTATGAGCGGTATATATGCTCAAGACCTTCCATCTACGGCGGTGCAATTATCAGTAGGTATGTCATTTGAAGAATTTTCTGTGGTTGCATCTAATATAGGCGCCAGTGATTCAGAATTAACTGATTCGAGTATCCCCAGTCCATCCTGTGCATTTTATGAAGGTAGAGATGTTTGGCACTCTTTTGTGGTTCCTAATAATGGAGTAGTTATAATTCAAACTGCTTTTGCATCAAATGACTTGACAGATACGGGTTTAAGTATATATGAAGGAGAGCTAGGAGGGTTACAAGAGGTGGTTTGTAATGACGATTCTGCTGATGATACTTTTTCATCCATTAGACTTA
>CAKZTD010000107.1 GCA_937921595.1 uncultured Saprospiraceae bacterium | reverse complement strand
AAAAAAGTGTATTTACAGGGAAACCCGACCTGTGTAAAACAGAGCCGGGCTTCTATATTTTTCGAATCTGAAAAACAGATTTACTATTTCAAAGTTCTTTCGTCAGAAACAGTAAGCTTAAGACGACCTTTAGCTCTTCTTCGTGCTAATAATTTTCTACCATTCTTACTGCTCATGCGTGAACGGAAGCCATGCTTGTTAGCTCTTTTTCTTCTTGATGGTTGATAAGTACGTTTGGACATAACATTAAATTTTAAATTACTCGCTTAAAAAGCTCCGCAAAGGTAAGAGTTATTTGTTAATTACACAATAACGAAGCGTAAAAATATTTTTTTTCATTTATGCTGTGAATTTTCACAGTATAAAGGCTTCTATCCGTTCATAGAAGCTAAAAATTCATCATTTGAAGTGGTGTGGAGCATTTGCTTACGCAAAAAGTCCATTGCTTCATCTGGCTTCATATCAGCTAAGTGCTTACGAAGGATAAACATTCTCTGTAAAGCATCTTTGTCCAATAATAAATCTTCACGACGCGTACTTGATTTGGTAAGGTCGATTGCAGGGTACATTCGTTTGTTGGCCAAAGAACGATCCAATTGAAGTTCCATATTACCGGTACCTTTAAATTCTTCAAAGATAACACCGTCCATTTTAGAACCAGTGTCGATCAATGCTGTTGCCAAGATAGTTAATGAACCACCATGCTCAATGTTACGAGCAGCACCGAAGAATTTCTTAGGTTTATGTAAAGCGTTCGCTTCCACACCACCAGAAAGTACTTTTCCACTAGCAGGAGCAACTGTATTGTATGCTCTGGCAAGACGTGTTATAGAATCCAAAAGGATAACTACATCGTGTCCTGTTTCAACCAAACGTTTTGCTTTTTCTAAAACAATGCCCGCAACCCGTACGTGATTATCAGCAGGCTCATCAAAAGTAGATGCAACAACTTCTGCATTTACGCTACGCTTCATATCTGTAACCTCCTCAGGGCGTTCATCGATCAATAATACTATTAGGTAACACTCAGGGTGGTTTTTAGCAATTGCGTTAGCTATATCTTTTAATAAGAAAGTTTTACCAGTCTTAGGTTGTGCAACGATCAATCCCCTTTGTCCTTTTCCGATAGGTGTGAAAAGGTCAATCATACGATTACCATAATCTTTACCATTAGAGGCAGAGGTTAAAGTAAATTTCTCAGTTGGGAATAAAGGTGTTAAATAATCAAAAGGTACCCTATCTCTAATATCTTGAGGAGAAAGACCATTGATAATAGATACTCGCAATAAAGCAAAATATTTCTCACCTTCTTTTGGAGGGCGAATAGCACCTCTTACGGTATCTCCTGTTTTCAAACCAAATAACTTGATCTGAGAAGGCGATACATATATATCATCAGGAGAAGTCAAATAATTATAATCAGAAGATCTTAGGAAACCATAACCATCAGGCATCATTTCTAAAATACCTTCTCCTTCTATAATACCATCTAATTCAACATTGAATTTTTTTCCACTATCATCTTTAGGTCCACGGTCTCTTTGATCCCGATCTCTTGGGTCTCTATCTCTTGAGTCTCTTTGTTCTCTTTGTGGGCGTTCTTGCCTCGGAGGAGGAGGAGGAGCTTGCTCTTCTTGCATTTGTGGCTCTTTCTCTTGCACTGGTTCTTGCTCTTCAATTACTGGTTCAGGAGTTTCCGGTTCCGCTGCTTCTGGTTCTTCTTCTACAGGTCCTCTTGGTGTTTTGCTAAATAATTCCTTAGGTGAATTATCACTTACAGATACTTTTTTTCTAGGACGTTTCTTTTTATCAGCATCTTGGTCGTCTTCATCGGGTGAAGTCTTTTTTGCCATTTTTCTATCTTTTGTTGTGGAAGTTTTTTCTGAGGAAGGAGAAGAGGAGGGGGAATCTTTGTTTAGTGCTTGTTGATCTAATATTTTATAAATCAATTCCTGCTTATTCAGTTTTTTATACCCTTCTAGGCCTAATTTCTCCGCTAGTTCTTTAAGCTCAGGAACTAACATATCATTTAACTGAAGTATATCTAACATATTTTTAAACTATTTTAAGTTGTTCTCAGACCTTTATGATGTCTGAAAAGATGAATTATGGTACTCGTGCCGCTATTATTTGTTGATGGAATAGATAAAACGGGAACCTTTTAATATGAATTTGAATTGGTCCTGTATATAGCATTGATAATTAGTCAAAACAATGATATTAAAGCTATAATAAGGGAACGTAATAAGAGTTGAAAGTGAAACACCCGATTTAAGCAGACTTATTTTGTGAGGATAAATGAGGATAAAAAGGCGTGTGTTCTTTTCTGATACGGCAAAAATACATTTTATTTTTAAATTCAAATAGTATCTTTGCAAAAATTTAACGAATTCTTTAACAGAAAGTTTGTTTCTCCGTTAAATAATTTCTCTAAGTATACATTAATAACATATTTTATACCAAATTTATTATAAAAATATATGCTACAAGTAAGTTTTATCAACGCAAATAAAGAAAGAATTCTTCAAGGATTGAAGATTCGTAACTTTTCTGACGAAAGATTAGGAATCATTGATGAGGTTATTGCTAAAGACAATGATAGAAAAACAACTCAAGTTGAGTTGGATAATTTGTTGGCTAAGAACAATCAACTTTCAAAAGAAATTGGGGATCTGTTTAAGCAAGGGAAACGAGATGAAGCTGAAAAAATGAAAGCTGAAGTAGCCTCATTAAAAGACCGAACGAAAGAACTTCAAGAACAAATGACTAGGGTGAAAAGTGAATTGGAAGCTTTGCTTTTGCAAATACCTAATATTCCTCACCCTTCTGTTCCTGCTGGAAATACAGATGAAGACAATGAAGTTCGTAAAGATTGGACTGGCGCTTTACCTGAACTGGGAGATGATGCTTTGCCGCATTGGGATTTAGCAAAAAAATATAACTTAATTGATTTTGAACTCGGGGTAAAAATTACCGGATCAGGTTTTCCGTTATTCAGAGGGAAAGGGGCAAAATTACAGAGAGCATTAATTAATTTCTTTTTGGATGAAGCTCATGCTGCAGGGTATGAAGAGATCATACCTCCATTATTAGTTAATGAAGCATCTGCTAGAGGAACTGGACAATTACCAGATAAAGATGGACAAATGTATTACGCGGAAAAAGACGATCTGTATCTTATCCCAACAGGAGAAGTACCTATAACCAATATCCTACGTGACGAAATATTAGACGAATCTGCTTTCCCTATTAAACTTACTGGGCATACGCCTTGTTTCCGAAGAGAAGCTGGATCTTATGGGAAAGACGTAAAAGGTCTGAATCGAGTTCATCAATTTGATAAAATAGAAATCGTACAAGTACAGCATCCAGATAAATCATATGAAGCCTTAGAAGAAATGCTCGTTCATGTAGAAGGCTTGCTGAATAAATTAGAATTGCCATATCGTATATTAAGGCTGTGTGGTGGGGACTTAGGTTTTACCTCTACCTTGACTTTTGACTTTGAAGTTTATAGTGCTGCTCAGAAAAGATGGTTAGAAGTAAGTTCTGTTTCTAATTTCGAAACGTTCCAGAGTAATCGTTTGAAATTAAGATATCGTGATGAAAATCGAAAAACGCATTTGGCGCATACATTGAATGGTAGTGCTTTAGCTTTGGCAAGAATCGTTGCGGCACTTTTAGAAAATAACCAAACAGCAGATGGGATTGTTATTCCAGAAGCTTTGCGACCTTATACTCGATTTGATAAAATCGATTAAGAAGAGGAGGAGAAGGATGAGTTTTGAACATAATGATTACGAGGTGTGCTTGTATAGTATTTGATAATAAAAAAAATCAAAATATGTGACTCGATTTTTATATTTTAGTCTAAATAATGATTAAAAAACACTAAGTGACGGAACAAAATATTAAGTAGGTTATTTTATTTTTGAAAAATAACGCATTAAGGATTCCGTCTAATAAATAAAAACTAAAAATTAAATATCTATGGGTGGTGGTTATCTAGGTTACATGATTATTGCAGGTATAATGTCATTTGTCGGCATGATGGTCAGTAATCGACTAAAAAGTAAATTTAATAAGTATAGTAAAGTTCAGTTGGACAGTGGGATGACGGGAAGAGAAGTAGCCGAAGCGATGCTCCGACATTATAATATACACGATGTAAAAATTGTTCCTGCGAAAGGAATGTTGACGGATCATTATAATCCATTGACAAAAACAATAGCACTAAGTGAACCAGTTTATGGATCTCGAAGTATTTCAGCAGCAGCAGTTGCAGCACACGAATGCGGTCATGCCGTTCAGCATGATACAGCATATAGTATGTTGAAAATGCGATCAGCAATTGTTCCGTTTGTGAAGTATGCATCGATGGCTCAGCAATATTTATTGATGTTGGCTTTTGGAGCTTTTGGTATCGGTGGCGGACCAACTATTTTGTTCATTACGATCATTGCATTTGCCGTGACAACATTGTTTAGTTTCATCACTTTACCAGTTGAATTTGATGCAAGTAAAAGAGCATTGGTTTGGTTAGATGATGCGGGGATCACTACAGAGACAGAACACGAAGGAGCGAAAGATGCTTTATGGTGGGCAGCGATGACTTATGTTGCAGGAGCCTTATCAGCTTTAGTAATCTTCCTTTTCTTGGTCTTGAAATATGTAAGTAGCAACCGATAGCACTTAAAAAATAAAGATCATTCTTATCATAAAAATGAGTAAACGAGCAAAGTCTTGTTTACTCATTTTTTTATGAACTTATTATAAATTAGAGCTGTACCAAATGAGGAAAGGAAAAAGTAATTTTTTTTTGAATATACATGAAAACTACTTTCATATCGTAATAGATTATAAGACAGAAGGGTAGAGATATAGAAAAAATGCAGCTAAAAACATTATAATTTGTAAATTACTGATATTCTTGTGTTTAGGGAATTTGCTTCCTGTTTTCTCTAAATTATTAAAAACTAAATTAAAGTTTTGTATTCAAGACAATTTGAGTATTTTAGCCGTCAGTAGAAGACCGCAAACATAAATCTTGTTTTCGCTAAGCTAGAATAGAAAAGATTAAATAACACATGCACAGTTTTTAATGTCTGACTTCCAAAAAAGGCGATTTGTATTTATTGACTTTGAGAATTTAAAAAAGGTCAAGTTTAAGAAACTCGAGAAGGTTTGTGACCGAGTCTTTATACTTATTGATGCCAAGGAAAAAAGCATTCCTTTCTATCTAGTCCAACAAGTCCAACGCTTAGGAAAAGCGGTAAGATGGATTCCTATTCATAAACCACATAATGGTGATCTCAATTTTCACATTGCATTTTTAATGGGGAAATTTCATGAGAAGATTAATAAGCAAACTGAATTTGCAGTGCTTTCAAATAATACTGCTTTTGATCCTTTGGTCAGTTTTATTAATGCTCAAGGTCGAAGCTGTTTACGGGTTAGAAGTAAAGCGGTAAGTACCGTAAAAACGGAAGCACCTAAAAAAGAAAATAAAGATTCTGGGAAACAATCTAAAGACCAGGATCAACCTTTATTTGATACTGCTTTTAATCAAGGTATTTTAGAAAATACGGCAACCGATACGGTTCGTAGATTAAAGCGAACGGGGAACCGGCCAAACGAAGTAGCTATGCTTCGAAGTTACATCCTTTTACACAATCAGGAACTGACGAAACGAGGAAATGTGGATCAAATTATCAAGCATATGGAGCATGATAAAAAGATTGCAATTCGCGGAGCAGAGGTCACTTATCATTTCTGAGTTTTATTTTTTTCATCATTTTCATTACTTTAGCACAAAATATTCGTATAAATAGTAGGAATGCTATTTAGGCATTATGTTTATAACACCTAAATGAGCATGAATTTTTAGTAAATATTATATTATGATAGAAGAAATTAATGAATATTTTGTTGAATCCAAGATGAATATGGATGAGGCAATGGAGCATTTGCATGCTGAACTGTTGAAAATTAGAACAGGAAAGGCATCACCTGCTGTACTTAAAGGTATTCTAGTTGATTATTATGGAAGTCCAACTGCACTTTCTCAGGTAGCTAACCTAGGGACGATGGATGCAAAAACTTTGACTATTCAGCCGTGGGAAAAAAATATGTTAGCTCCAATCGAGAAAGCAATTTTTGCAGCTAATCTTGGGTTTACACCTATGAATGATGGAGAAATTATTCGAATTAGTATTCCGCCTTTGACTGAAGATCGTCGGAAAGAAATGGTAAAACGTGTTAAAGCACAAGGGGAAGATGCAAAGGTTAGTCTTAGAAGGGTACGACAAAAGATGATGGATTTTATCAAGAAAGCTGTGAAAGATGGTTTTCCTGAAGATGCTGGAAAGCGTAAAGAAGAAGAAGTTCAGAAAATGACTGATAAGTATGGTACTGATGTGAATACCATTATTGTCGCTAAAGAAAAAGATATTATGACCGTATAATATTGGATTGATCATTAGCCATTTGTGTTTCCATAAATGGCTAATGACTATTCTTATCCTGCTTCTATTTCATAGACTTCCACCTGATTTGTCTTTCTGACAAATATTCGGTTTTTTCCAATTAAAATATCATCCGAAGATTCAAGTTTTGCTGGCAAAAGAATTTCCTTTTGGATAAAGGATTGTAAATGGTAGGCGAAAAATTTCGTTCCTTTTTTAAAAAATAATCGACTATTATTGACTTGGAATTTTTCTATGTCTTTTAGTTCTAAAAGACTTTCGTACTCTCCGAAATTATTAAATACCAAAATTCCATAATCTGGATCATTGACATAGACCATATTTTCTCGCTCGACTAAGAAAATAGGTTTTGGGCTATAGTTGATTTGTAAACTAATGTCTACGCTTTCGCGTAAGACCATTCCACTACGATTAATTTTTTTTAATTTAAAAGCAACTTCATCATAAAGCCAAAGGTTTTTATCATTCGATGAACCAACCGCTTTGGTCTGGAATAAATTTAGATTAGAAAGATCAAATTCACCATTTTGATTCATGGTCCTATCCAAGGTGATGGCTGAAAAGTAATCAGGATAATAAAGTAGAATATTAAAAGGATTCGTCGCATCGACCAATTTTAAGTTGTCTAGAAAATTATTATTGTATCTAAAAACTTCTTTACCTTTTGAATCAAACTTGATGACTTCATTTCGATTTGTAACTAAATAAAGTTGATTGAGTTTGTCTATTGAAAAGGACTTTGTAGCAATTGGAATGGTATAAAGTGATTTTTGATTATCGCTGGTTTGATTTCGGGGCGTTGTATCTTGATTGATTTGACTTGTTGTATCAGATGAATGAAGAGGAGGAGCGACTTTTGGCGTGCAACTCACTAAAAAACAACAAAGGATACTTATGGCTATTACCTTAATCATGATCATTACGAATAACTTTTCCAGATTCATTTTCAAAAAAACGAATTTCCATATTATCTCCATCGAAGACCGCATAGGAATTAAAATTCATCCACTCTCCGAGATTTATATAACGACTAGTTTTGTTTTTTAGCGTGAAGTCAAGAGGAAGATGTCGATGACCAAAGATGAAAAAGTCGGCATGCTGCTCGTCTATTTTTTTATTCGCGTAAGTAAAAAGCCACTCTTGTTCTTCTCCTCGAAATTCATCTTCATGTGTATTTGCATCTCGACTTTTATTAGACCAAAAGTTAGCAAGACCAATTCCAAAATTTGGATGTAGTCTTTCAAAAAGCCATTGGCAGATCTTATTGGAAAATATTTTTTTAATAAATTTATAACCATAATCCCCAGGCCCCAGGCCATCACCGTGACCAATGAAAAATGTTTTACCTTTTATTTCGCGAAGGATTGGTTTTCGATAAATTGGAATATCCAGTTCTGTTTCAAAATATTTGAACATCCACATATCGTGATTACCAATAAAAAAATAGATAGGAATTCCTGCATCTCTCAATTCTGCAAGTTTACCGAAGAGACGAACATAGCCTTTGGGAATTACCGTCGAGTATTCAAACCAAAAGTCGAAAACATCACCCACAAGATAAATAGCTTCTGCATCTATTTTGATCAGGTCTAACCAACGGACAATCTGTTGTTCTCTCTCTTTGCTGGTATATTTCGCATCAATTCCGAGGTGGAAGTCTGATGCGAAATAAATTTTCTTTGTCATTGTAATGGATTCGATGTGGAAAAGGTAATCTTATACCTTTTCCATGATAGTACTGCAATTGTCACAGGTACGAAGTTCTTCGGAATTCATGAAATTATTCATGACCGGAGGAAGTTGATTGACGATATCCGTCATTTCAAAAGTAGCTTCATGAAGTTTGTTATTACAGTTTTCACAGAACCACATTAGTTTATCTTCTTCATTTCCTCTTCGATACCGTTCGATCACCAAACCAATGGTATTGGCAGGTCGTTGCGGAGAGTGAGGAATACGTGGAGGTAATAAAAACATATCACCTTCTTTGATTTCAATATCTTCAGGAGTACCATCCTCGTTGATGATTTTTAAAGTAATATCACCTTCAAGTTGATAAAATAGTTCTTCACCATCTTCGTAATGATAATCTTTTCGGCCATTTGGACCACCAACGACCATGACGATATAATCATCGTTTTCAAAATAAACTTGTTTGTTGCCAATCGGTGGTTTTAGGGATTCCCGATTATCATCAATCCATTTCTTTAGGTTAAAAGGTTTTGCTATTGCCATTGTAAATTAAGATTTTGTCTTAAATTTAGTAATTTTTTAGAGCTTCTAAACAGGAGTTATCCCGAATTTTTTAAAATAACAGTATCATGAAAATTTTACGTCAGACTTTATTTGCATTGCTTAGTGTTTTAATGCTCTCTTGTGGAGGTGATAGTGCAGAAGATAAAATATTGCATAAGGCTGCGGATGTTCATATGGAAGCTTTGAAAATTAAATCCGAAATGGAGTCTGGTCTAGAGCAAATGCGGCAGGCTCATAACAGTATTCAGGTTCAAGGTCGAGCTTTGACTTCAGAGGAAATGGTTTTTACAAAAGAAGTAAGTTCATTAGAAGCACGGTTGAAATATTGGAATGATAATCATATTGAGGTTCCAGGATTTGAGCATGGTGAACATGATCATAGCGGACATGATCACAATCACGATCATAGTCATGGGAATAATTTTCAGTTACCAGCTAGTGATATGTTGATTATTCAAAAGGAGTTTAAGGATTCTATTAAAGCGATTCAGGGAAGACTGGATGTGGTTTTATCAAAAATGCCGAAATAAGTATTCAGAATTTGACTGACAAAAAAAACGGGGTGATGGTTCGTTTACCATCACTCCGTTTATTACACTCGGGAATTTAAAGTTCTTTATTGCTTTAGGCTAGACTTCTAAGCTTAGCCAATTGATTTTAGTGTGTCGCTGCTCTCTGAGTTTGCTTTCTTTGAATTTGAGCTTTTCTAGCTTTGTGCGCTTTACGGTTGACTCTGACTTTTTGGCCTTTTTTGACCTTTTTGTGTTTATTTGCTTTGACCGTTCGCTTTTTCTGAGCCAATTTATTATGCTTTCGTTTTTTGTGGAAAACTTGTTTACGAGCTACCGTATTGGCTTTTTTACCTTTTCGGATTGTATCCGCAGATTGAGTAGTAGTCTGGTGTCTGCTTTTTTTAATGGGTGCCTGTTGTGCCTGAGCTGATGTCGCTACAAATGCAAATACAAGGAGGCTGAGAATTATCGTTTTAAACTTCATGATATTGGTGTTTTAATTTTGTAATGCCGACTATTTATTGGCTTGATTTATTACCAATTTAATTTGTATCGGTTATTTGCTAGCTTTGACCCTGAGTCCTTATTCGAGTTTAATGAAAAAGCTTTTCTTAATATTTCTTTAACATAAAAGTGGGATTAAACACATTTACAGACCTTTGCATAAAAATCAGTAATGAAAAAAATAGAACATTTAGGTATTGCCGTAGAAAATTTAGAAGAGAGTAATCTCTTATTCGAAAAGCTATTAGGTAAAGCGCATTATAAGATTGAAGAGGTGGCTTCGGAACATGTGATGACTTCGTTTTTTAAAGTAGGGCCTAATAAAATAGAATTAGTAGCTTCTACAAATCCAGATGGCCCTATCGCTAAATTTTTAGAAAAGAAAGGAGAAGGGATTCATCACATCGCTTTCGAGGTAAAAGATATTTATAAAGAAATGGAGCGATTGAGGAATGAAGGTTTCCGAATATTAAATGACAAGCCGAAGCGAGGAGCGGACAATAAATTAGTTTGCTTCGTACATCCTAAATCAGCTAATGGTGTTTTAATAGAACTTTGTCAGGAGATAAAAGAAGAGAAACGTTAGTAGAAGAACAGAGGAGTTATACATTTTTGAATACCAATATAGGAATGAATGAATACCCTGCAAAATGTAAAAAACATGCTAAGGATTCAGTTCTCCCCAAGTGTGGAGTTCGTTCACTCATTCGAACATTCACTCATTTGGACAAGGAATATTGAGTAAAATAATAAAAGTCAAAGTTTGATCAGAAAAATGTATAGCAAATAAAATAAGTTTTACATGGAGCCATACCTATATGTTATCGTTGTTCTTGGAGGTCTTGCCGCGGGGTTCATTAACACCCTTGCTGGAAATGGATCAGCGATTACCTTGACGATATTGACAGAGTTGTTGGGTTTGCCTGGTAATCTAGCCAACGGAACCAATCGAGTAGGAGTGATGGGGAATAGTATTATGGCAAGTTTTGTTTTTTATAAAAACGGAAAACTAAAATTAGATCGTGGCCTACCTTATATAATACCGACCGTCATCGGAGCAATTGTTGGTGTTTTTGCAGCAGTGATGGTCAGTAATGAGCAGTTTGAAATCGTCTTTCGATTTTTACTAGTTATGATGTTGGTCGTGATATTAGTCCGACCGAAACGGTGGTTGCGAGAAACGGATACGACGATGAAACCCAATCTTTGGCTAACTATCCCTTTGTTTCTAGCATTAGGATTCTATGGTGGCTTTATACAAATGGGAATGGGGATTTTCTTTTTAGCAGCAATGGTATTGGGAGCTCGTTTTAGCATTATTGAATCAAATGGTGTGAAAGTATTTGTTGTCATGCTCTATACGATCGTTGTTTTGGCGATCTTTCAATGGAAAGGATTGATTGATTGGAAAATAGGGATGATCCTCGCCGTTGGGCAAGTGATAGGTGCATGGCTGGCAGCGACTTTTGCTTCTAAATATCCAAAGGCTGATTTGTTTGCTTATATTTTAGTGGTGATCGTGGTGCTCTTTGGGATTGTAAAAATGTTTGGATTGCATTTGTATTTTATGAGTTGATACGGAAGAATCGTACCGATGATTTTTTTGCCTTAAGTAACAAAATCGCCTTGCCTGAACATTTTTATTATAGACGATTAAAATCGGCGGTACGAATAAAAATCAAATCATTATCTTTACCAACCAATGGCAAAGAAGCAGGCAACACAGACTATCCGAGAATACAATAAAGCGTTTCTTGATGCTTTAGAACAGTTGAACCCAGCGCAAAAGGAAGCAGTCGATGAGATTGAAGGCCCTGTGTTGGTAATTGCTGGACCAGGAACAGGAAAGACACATATCCTTGCTGCGCGAATCGGGCGAATCCTGATGGAGACTGATACGCTGGCACAAAATATTCTTTGCCTAACCTTTACAGATGCTGGAGTCAATGCGATGAGAGAGCGATTGTTGAGCTTCATCGGGCCGGAGGCACATCGCGTGCATATCAATACTTTTCATTCCTTTTGTAATTCGGTTATTCAAGAAAATCTAGAACTTTTTGGCCGCCATGATATGGAACCAATCAGTGAGCTAGAACAGATAGAACTTTTCCGAAAATTGATTGACGGATTAGATTATGATCATCCGGTAAAAGGTCAGAAGAATGATCCTTATACTTATGAACGTCAGCTTAGAGATTTGATGTTGCGGATGAAATCTGAAAATTGGTCGGGTGATTTTGTTTTAAATAAAATAGAAACTTACCTGAGTGACTTACCTACTCGAAAAGAATTTATCTACCAAAAGAAAACGAAGGAGTTTGTAAAAGGAGATGTCAAAAAATGGAAGATTGAAGAGGAAGAACGAAAGATGTCTCAGTTAAAATCTGCGGTGGAATTGTATCCGGTGTACACTCGCTTGATGAGGAATATGCGACGTTATGATTATGCAGATATGATCCTTTGGGTTGTCAAAGCTTTTAAAGAACATGAAGCTTTGCTCCGAACTTATCAAGAAAGATACTTGTACTTTTTAGTCGATGAATTTCAAGACACCAATGGAAGCCAAAATGATATTGTTCAGCTTTTAATTAGTTATTGGGAAAGTCCAAATATTTTTATCGTTGGAGATGATGATCAATCAATCTTTGAGTTTCAAGGAGCAAGATTACAAAACCTATTAGACTTTCAAGCACAACAAGAAGAACTGAGATTGATTCTTTTAAAAAATAATTATCGTTCTTCTCAAGCGATCTTAGACAGTTCTAAAAATCTGATCGACCATAATGAGAATCGTATTGTAAATAAGTTGGAAGGTCTAGAGAAAAATTTAAAAGCTAATAAAACCAATGGATCGTCAGAGCTTTGGCCAACAATTATTGAATATCCGAATCGAACACAAGAAGCAGTTGATATCGTCACTCAGATTGAACGCTTGGAAAAAGAAGGTGTGGCCTTAGATGAGATTGCCATTATCTATGCACAGCATCGGCAGGTAGAAAGTATCCTGACGCTCTTAGATAAAAAGAAAATTCCTTACAACACCAAACGTGCAGTGAATATTCTGGACTTGCCGAATACTCAAAAGTTGCTTCAATTATTGAAATACATCAATGCGGAACAACAACAACCTTTTAGTGGTGAACCTGATTTGTTTAAGATGATGTACTTTGATTTTTTAAATCTTCCATTGGATGATTTAGGGAGATTGAGTTTGTACATGGCAAAACATCAGTACTTGGATAAATTGAATTGGCGTGAAGTGATTTCCAATCCGGTTTTATTACAGAAAATTGGAATTGAACAGAGAGATGCTTTTCAAGATTTTTCGAAACTGATTAATGATTTAATTAGAGGAAGTGTCAATCTTTCGATTTTGCAATTGATAGAGCAAGTGATCAATAAAAGTGGTCTGCTTCATCACATTATTCAGCAAGTGGATAAGAGTTGGGAGTTGCAAGCACTCAATACATTTTTTGATTTTATAAAAAAAGAAGGCGATAAGAATCCAAGGTTGACTTTGAGTCAGTTATTGGAAACTTTTCGAAGCATGGATTCAAATCGTTTGTCCATTGGAATCCAAAAATCGGTTGTTGCTAACCAAGGAGTGAATTTGGTCACGGCTCATAGTTCCAAAGGTTTGGAATTTGAATATGTGTTTATCATTGATGCTGTAAAAGATTTTTGGGTTGGAAATAGAAGACGGACCAATCAATTTTCTTATCCGGATACTTTGACTTTGTCTGGAGAGGAAGATGCCTTGGAAGCTCGAAGACGATTGTTTTATGTGGCGATGACCAGAGCAAAATCTTTTTTAAATATCTCTTATAGCAAATCCAAATTAGAAGGTAAAGCTTTAGAGCGAGCGATCTTTATCGATGAGGTTTTAAAAGCTGAACCGATAAAGGTGGAAAGCAAAATGATCGAAGAAGATTTAATTATTGCATCTCAGTTATTGAAATTGCAAACGGTCGATAAACCGCATATTCCTGCTCAGGAAAAAGCGATGGTCAACGCTTTGTTGGAAGGATTTGCATTGAGCGTATCGAGTTTGAATCGATATCTTCGATGTCCGCTGAGTTTTTATTATGAAGATGTTTTAAGAATTCCTTCGGTTCAAAGTGAGGCGGCAAGTTTTGGTATTGCAATGCATGATGCCTTAAGGCGATTGTTCGATAAAATGCGATTGTCAGAGACAAATCAGTTTCCTGGTCTAAAAGATTTTCTTGGATTTTTTGAAGAAGAGATGCATCGATTACGGGCTTACTTTAGTACAAAAGAATTTGATCGTAGAATCAAATTGGGAAAGAATCATCTAAGTGCTTATTATAAAAATAATCTGACGACTTGGGTTCGCTCGGTGTTTACAGAATACAATATTAAAAACATAGAGCTAAATGGAGTGCCATTAAAAGGAACCATAGATCGCTTGGATTTGATTGATTCGGAAAAAGCACATATCGTTGATTACAAAACAGGGAATACCAGTGACCGAAAATTGAAGCGTCCTAGTGCGAAAGAACCCTTGGGTGGTTTGTACTGGCGACAATTAGTATTTTATAAAATATTATTTGAAGGTCATCAAACCGCTCGAAAAGCATTGTCCGCAGAAATTTCTTATCTGGAACCGGATAGCAAAAAGGAGTACCTAAGAAAGCATATTGATTTTCCGATTGAGGATGTTGAAGCAGTGAAAGTCATGATTGTCGATACCTATAAGAAAATTAAAAACCACGATTTCTATGAAGGTTGTGGAGAGACTAATTGCCCTTGGTGTGGATTTGTAGCATTGAATGCTTCTAGGGTTTCGTTTGCAGATAAAGATGCGGAGTTGTTGGATGATTAAATTATTTCGTCGATTCTTTTTGTCTTGATGTTAAAAGAACCAAATAACTAAAGGCTGTATACTTTTTTAATCGCAAAAATCAGTTCAATATACTAAATTCTAAAAACTCGCCTTTGAGTTTGATTTTTATATTTAGATCATTGATTATTTTAGTTCTGAGATTATTTCAAATTTAAAGACGACTCAAACCGTTTATAATTTTTAACGGATATTGAACTAATTTTCACTAAAAATTAAAAGGCCAATCCAAGCTTTGCCCTTTGTTTATTCACCTTTAGAAGGACCGATCCGTTTAGAAAGTTTTTCTGCGAACTTAATCAAATTCAAAGTCTCATCCGTACGAGCAAGTTTAAGTTTGTTGAAAATCAAAAGTGCTTCTCCGTTACTTTCCACATGATAGACTTGTTCGTCTTCAAAAAACTTAATCAATTCTGGAGAGAAAAAAGTTTCAATACTCTTTTCATCTTCACCCATCAATAAAAATTTGCTAGAAAATTTCGGATACATCGTGAAATCAATATCCATGTATCCGCTAAACGCCATCACCCGATCGAAGAGCCGATCTAAGACACCTTCTTTTTCCAGTGTAAACTTTGGAATATCTTCTGCCAAACGCAGCACCATGACCGTAGAGTGAAAGACCTCCGCAGAAAAAGCAGCTCCTTCATTGAAAGTCACATCAGCAATTTCCCAATCGATGTTGTGTTTTTCAATAGCACTTTTTAATGAATTATCTTTGCGCTCAATCGGGCGAATTTCAAAGAAATGGAAATTTTTAAAATAAGAAGTATTCCAATTGACATTGCTTTCATATTGATAATCATTCTCCTCCGCAATATTTTTGAGTCGAGTTTGTCGAGGAGATAATTTTAAATTTATTTCATTAAAAGAAATTTTTAAAGCCTTGTTATAAGTGGAAGAAGATACGTGCCGTTCCAAACCATTGATCACTACTTTTCCTCCACTATCTTCTTGAGTTTTAAAAAACTCTACCAGATTATCCATGTAAGTCATGCCTACTAATCTCGTTTCACTCAATTCAATATTCACATCTGCTCCGGTAGGAATCATTCTTGTCAGTTTGTTCATAGGTAGGATAGACAAGAAGTTGGCAATACCATTAATCCGAAGATCATAATTCCCTTCCTTATGCATGAATACATTAGAGTCAGATTTAAAAGCGAGTTTGAAAAATCGACCAGGAGAAACTCTGGCCAATAGAATATGCACCAAAAGGGTAAATAAAGTTCCACCAATAATTCCCCATAAGAGATCGGTGTACAAAGTAATGACTATGGTGACAATCATGAAAATGAGTTGTTCAATACCCATGTCGTATACTTTTTTAAACACAGCGGGAGAGGCTAAACGGAAACCAATGTAAACCAAAATGGCAGCAAGAGCTGCAACCGGAATCATTTGAATAACCGGAGCCAATAATAATAAGAAAACAATCAAGAGAATTCCGTGATAGAAATTTGACCACTTGGTTTTTGCATTATTGGTAATGTTGACGGTGCTTCGAACAATCACAGTGATGATGGGTAAACCACCAATCGCTCCAGCAATCATTGTCGCAAGTCCAACACCTACAAGATCTTTATCAAGGTTTGATTTTCTTCTATATGGATCAAGCTTGTCAACCGCTTTGGCCATTGCCAGTGTTTGGATGGAAGCAATAAGCGTAATTGAAATCACTGCGATCCAAAATTCAAGCGTATGTATTTTACCAAAGTTTGGATATATAAAAACATCTCTTAAGTCTTCAGGTATTTCGATCAAATACTCTGGGCCAACCATGAAATCTTTTCCTAAAAGTGTGATCGTATGAGGATTGAAAAAATCAAATACAAAAACGAAGATAACAGAGATGACCAGTACCAATAGCGATGCTGGGAAAAAGTGGAGTATTCTAGATTGAATTTTTGGAATGACAACTAATAAAATTATACCGGTCAAAGAAATAAGTAAAATGATTGGATGTGCTTCTGGGATTTTATAAAAGATATCAATTATTTTTTCAATGGCATTCGTTCCATCGGTTTTGGTTCCCATTACAATATGAGCCTGACTGGAAAAAATAATCACACCAATAGCGACCATAATTCCCTGGATTACCGAAGAGGGGATCACATCAGCGATACGGCCTAGTTTTAAAAAACCTAAGACTACCTGAAGTGCTCCTGAAATGCAAATTGCTGCAAGGACATAATTAAGTGTATTACCACTACCGTCTTCCAAGCTAGCAATGGCTGATAAGATCACTGCGATCAGTCCAGCTGCAGGGCCATTAATCGCTAAATGACTTCCTCGAAATAAAGTAACAACGATACCTCCGACAATTGCGGAGATTAATCCTGAAATAGGAGGTGCTCCGGATGCTACTGCAACTCCAAGTCCTAATGGTAAAGCGACTAAGGATACACTTATTGCCGCCAGAAAATCTGAACGCCAGTTTTGTATCAGTCCTTTCCAGCCTGTTTTCGGTAAAATATGTGGTTGATTTCCTGGTATCATAAATTAGGCAACAAAGCATTTACTCGAAGCTTAAAGAAAAACATTTTTAAGATTGGAATTTATAAATGGAGTTACGAATATCGATTTAATTGTGCAAAAAAATCTGATATGCTAAATAGACTGTTGTGTCTTTGTCGTGAAAGTATATTTTTTCAAACGATAAAGAGAATATTAGTATTGATAATATAAAATATTTTTTGATGAATAAGAATTAGGTTTACCTTTTCGAAAATTCAATTTTCGAAAAAGTAAATCCTTTAGGGGAAATTCAGACTTGATTTAGGGTGTTTTATAAAATCTATTATGAAGTTATTCAACTAAACGATTTGCGCTTCAATTTCTGCAATCACTTCAATCGCATGTTGATACGTTTCATTCATAGCAGTCGCATTATCTTTACCAGCGAAGAGAGCCATTTCGCAAGTTTTTACAATCTGCATAAATTTATCAATACTAGAATCTGTCACATCGAGCGATTGCATTTTAGTATGGACATTTTGTTTTGTCAATTCAGCATAGGGGATGTTGAGTTTATCACAAACATAACCAAAGGATGCTCTGGAAACTTCATCATAGAAATCTTTACTTTTACCAGAATCCATAAACGTCTTTGATTGAGCAAGCCGTTTTTGAGCGAGCTTGACTGCTTTGCGACGCTTAAGTTCTGCAGCTGAGATATTGCCTTTGCTGGCTTCGATTTGTTGGCGAATGATAATACCTCCGAGTAATAAAAAAGGAAAAGAGAAAAGCGTCCAGAAAAAACCGGAACCAATAAAATGGCTTTTGTTTTTACTGAGACTAGTTTCTGTTTTTATAGAACGGATATCTTCTTTTGTTTTTTTATCATCGATATTAGCAATGATCTGTGTACGGTCTAATTCCCCTTTAGTAATTTCAAGCGGAAACTTTTCAGATTTTAAAGTAATATATTTCAGACTGTCTGGATTAAAATAAGTAAAGGCAGCCACTAGAGAATCTGACCCTGGATTCTTTGGAAGGATTAGGTATTCAAAAGCTTTGGTTCCTCTGAGTTTGCTATTGACTTCTATACTATTTTCTTCGACAACCTTAGGGTCGTAAATCTCGAAATTATCTGATAATTCTAATTTGGGTGCTTGAACTTGCTTGATATCTCCATCGCCAGAAATAAACATTCTCATCGTGATGGCGTCATCGGTTGTGAGTTTGTTTCTATTTATACTGGTTCTCATTTCGAAATTACCAACAGCTCCAGTAAAAGAATTAGGAGAGGGCCTTGGAAGAGAATTGACTTTCAGTTTTATCGGCTCCGTTGCGATCTGAAACGTCGAAACTTTCGGCACAGAAAAAATACTTCTTCTCTGTGTTCCTCCAACTGCAATGGAAATATTCATGATGAATGGATCAACATCAAAGATTCCTGCCTGTTGCGGAAAGATGGCTACCCGTTTAATGACTTTGGTGGTGTATTGTACACCGTCAATTACTTCTTGCATTTGTCGACCATTAAAACGACGAACCTCATGAGCAAAGAAACCTTGATACTCGGATTCATTATTTACATTATAGGATTCGATATTTCTAGCAGTATACAATTTGTAATCGATAACGATTTGTTCACCTATCTTTGATTCTTCTTTATTTAAAACTGCTTTTACAAAAATACCTTCCCCGAGTTCTTTGTCGAGTTCTCTTTTGGTGGATGCGGAAGAGTTTTTTCCTTTTAAAACTTCTATCTGTAAAGGTTTTGTGGTATAGGTTTTTCCATTGATTTTAACGGAGGCAGAGCCAACTCTAAATTTACCAATTTTCCTTGGTTGCAGCGTATATCCCAAACCGTATGATTGGCTTCGTTTGCCATTGTCGATAAAAACTCTTCTGCTTTCGTTTGGGCCACTTATAACATCAAAGTCTGAAAAACTTGGTGGATTAAAACTTGAAGCATTGCCGTTGTGAACCGTGAACTCTACATCGAAAGCGCCACCGAGCACTACTTGTCGAGCATCAGAAGTTGCTTCGAATCGGACCTCGCTTTGCGCTATTCCAATCAAAGGAAGTAGAAGGAAAAGGAAGGAAATATTTAATCTTTGGTATAGCATTTATGTATATGTGGTCATGTGGTTATATAATTATATATGACTATATCACCACATGAAATTTTATATTTTATAAATCTTTCTTTTTTTCTTAGGCTTCTTTTTTTGTTGCTCTTCTCTTGGAGGAAAAGAACGATCGAAAAAAGAATCGAAGGAGTTAAAAGAACGACTTCTTCTTTGTTCTGGATGTTGAATAATACCTTCAGGGTTTGGAACTACTTTAATTTCTATTGGTTCTGTTTCAAAGATATTACCATCAATTTCTACAATTGCTGGTTCGATAAAAAATTGTCCTTCTTCAGTTGGCTCTATAAAATAAGAGTAACTCATGCTTTGAGTAGTAAGCCCATTGACCATACTCATACTTGAGGATTGGTTTGGACCACCGACGATGTTGAAACCTTGAAAGTTTGGGGCTTCAAAATTTTTAGCATTTCCATTTTCTATTGAAAAGGTTACTCGAATGTGATTGCCAAAAAGGACAGAATCAGAACTGACACTGGCTGTGAATTTTACATCCTGGGCACTAATAGAAGCAAGTCCCAGAACGCTGATTAGTGTGATGAATAAAACTCGCATGATATATTTGTTTATGTTTTTTACATTTAGGAGGGATTCACTCATTTATGAATTCACTCATTCGTTCATTTTTAAAATAGTATTACCTACCAATCCTTAGAAGATTTCGTTTTCTGACGTTTCCCTTTTCTCATTTTTTCTTGCACCTTTTGCTCTTCTTCGTCCATCACTTTTAAAAGCTTTTCGGCTTCTTCTTTGGTCAGATCTTTTTGTTCTAATTTTTTATCATCTTCCTGTTGCTGCTGTTCACCTTCTTGAGATTCTTGCTCCTCACTTGGTTTTTGCTCTTGCTGTTGTTGCTGCTGTTGTTCTTGCTGCTCCTGGTTTTCTTGATCTTCATCACTTTGTTGTTGTTGCTGCTGTTGTTGCTGCTGTTGCTGTTGGACCAATTTTCTTTGAGCAAGTGCAAGATTTTGTTTTGTGCTAATATCTTTTGGGTCTAGACGCAAAGCATTTTTATAAGCGTCGATACTGTTTTTAAAATCTTCATTATTGTAGTAGGCATTTCCAAGGTTGTGGAAAGCATTGGATTTCATTTGTTGATTTGGGGATTTATCTGCTGCTTCGAGATATTGTTTAATCGCTTCCTCATATCGTTCTTGCTTATAAATAGAATTACCTAGATTAAAAGTACCATTTACCGATGATTCTTCGATCAAAGATTTTCGATAGCTTTCCTCTGCTTCCGTAAAACTATTCTCATTGTATTTCTGATCTGCATCCATACGATGCTTATGACCCGATTGGGCGAATGCGTTTATTGTAAATAAAAACGCTGCGGATAAAATTATTGTTTTCTTCATTTTAATAAAGTATTAATGAAGGTGTAAAAGATAATTATTGGTCATAAACCAAATTGTTCTTTATTTAAAAAAGTCCTTATCTCCAAGCCATCGGTTTTTACGATAAGAGATCATAAATTCTATCAATAAAAACAACAAGCCAAAGGCCAGAAAATATTGGAAATAACTTTCGAACTCCGTAAAAGAACGTTGTTCGAATTCTCTTTTTTCTATTTTTTCAATCCTTTCTTTTAAAGCATTGACTACTTTTTCTCCATCAACCAGGTTATAATAAACACCATCACCAGCTTTGGCTATATCTCCTAACATTTGTTCATTCAAACTGGTTTTTACAGGGTTACCTGTTTTATCCATTTTAAAACCAGCTTGTCCTGCGTAGTACATTGGAATATAAGCACCGCCTGCAGTTCCAACTCCAACGGTGAAAATCATCAATCCATTTTCTCTGGCTTTTGCAGCTCTTTGCAAAGTCTCTTCATCGTGATTCTCGCCGTCTGTTACTATAATGAGTGCTTTATGATGTTTATTGTCTTCTTCAAATGAACGTTCCGCAAGATCAATAGCTTCGCTGATCGCTGTTCCTTGAGTTGGTGCTTGTTTAGTGTTTGCACTTTTTAGAAAAAGTTGAGCAGCTGCGTAGTCGGTAGTCAGGGGCATTTGAAGGTAAGCATTCCCTGCGAAAATGATGACGCCCATCCGTTCCCCCTTTAAACCAGCGACTAAGTTTTGGCAAAAGTTTTTAGCACGTTCCAATCGACTAGGACTGATATCCTGTGCCAACATACTTTGCGAAATATCTAATGCAATAAAAACATCTATACTTTTTCGATTTATTTTTTCTTTTTTAGTTCCCCACTGCGGATTGGATAATGCGATGATCGATAATATCAAACCAAGAAGTAATAACACAAATTTAAAATTGTGTTTGTACTTCGACATTTGAGGGACGAGTTGTTCCATCAAAGATAGGTTTCCAAATTTTCGAAAAGCCCTCTTTCGAAGAAATCCAACAGCCATAAAGATCACTACCAGTACAGGTATGATTGCTAAAAGATATAGATTGTCGATATTTTCGAATCGAAACATAATGTTAATTAAGAATCTGGAATTAGAAATCAGGAATTATTATTCATTCTTAATTTCTGATTCTTCATTTTAAGGGATCGTCCTTAGGATCGTATACCTTAATAGAAATTCAACAAGTAAAAATATTAAACCAAGGAAAACGAAACGATAAAATTCTTCACTGTATCGTTTGATTGTCGTTACCTCTATTTCTGTTTTTTCTAATTGGTCAATATCGCTGTAAATTTGCTCTAGACTTTGTTCGTCTGTTGCACGAAAATATTTACCATTGGTTTGTTCAGACATTTTAGTTAAAAGCTGTTCATCAATCTTCACTGGCGCTAATCCGAAAATATATTGTCCATTACTATTTCTGCTAATAGGTGCTAATGCTTTTCCTCTTGATCCTACTCCGATGGTGTAAATTTTTACATCAAATTCTTTTGCAATCTCTGCAGCCGTCATAGGTTGAATATAACCAGCATTATTATCTCCGTCAGTTAATAGAATAACTATTTTACTTTTGGCTTCGCTGTCTTTGAGTCGATTCACGGCAGTTGCCAATCCCATTCCTATTGCGGTCCCATCTTCTAAAATGCCACATTGTAATCCGGCAAGAAATTCTTTCAAAACTCGATGATCGGTAGTCAGGGGACATTGAGTAAAAGCTTCTCCAGCAAAAACAGCGAGACTAATTCGATCATGTTGTCGTTTGTCAATGAAATCAGAGGCCACTTGTTTACTGACTTCTAAACGATCTGGTTTGAAATCCTGAGCCAACATAGAGCTCGATAAATCCATCACCAGCGCAATGTCAATTCCTTCTGCTTTGATCTCTTCTTCTTTGAGTGTCAGCTGTGGTCTGGCCAAAGCAATAATAAAAAAGATAAAAGTCAAAGCCCTGAGGATTGGAAGAATTGCTCTGAGCTTTCCTCGCCAAGCAGAAACATCTTTTACGGCTTCAAGACTCGGCATTGTAAGCGTCGGGTATCTTTTTTTATATTGAAAAAAATACCACAGCCCAAGCAAAGGCAGCAAAAGGAGAAGTATTAAAATCCCCGGGTTTACAAAAGTGATATTTTTAAAAATGTCGAACATTCAAATTATTTATTTTCTAATAACAATGGTGTTTGGCACCATGTCATGTAATGCTTGTTTTTGTTTGTTAAATAGTATCGGTAAAAAAGGGAGGAATAAAAATATAAAAGAAATTGATTTTATGAAAAATCGTAAACAGGCTTTCCCAAAAGAAATATTTTTTCCATCTGCCTGAACTAATTCAATGCCCAGTAAATGTTTGCCAAATGTCTTTTTCTTGGTAGTATGAAAATATGCGTAGTAGAAAAAGCCAGCTAAAAAATAGGCCACAATTGAAAGGATAATTAAGATTGATGGAAATGCTCCTGATTCAGTAGTCAATGTGAATAAACTTATGATAAAGTATAAAGTACCAAATAGTATTTGAAAAATAACCACATCGATAAGGTATGCTAAAAACCGTTTTCCAGGACTTGCATAAATTGTTGATGCAATAATGGTTTCTTCTGTTCCCGGACTTGCAGATTTTAATTTTTGTAATTCTTCTTCCGAAAGTTCGAGTTTTGTTTTTTCAACAATCTCTTCTGCATAAGCCATTAATCGAGTGTTCATTTCTTCTGGTGGATTCGCTTTTGCAAATTTTACCATATCTGCGAGTTGTAACATCTCCCGCATTTTTTCAACAAGATCATTTGGGAATTCTACTTTCTTAAGATCTTTTAAGATGGTTCCAGTAGTCGATTCTAAAGCAGGAATGTTATAACGATTTTCAATATACTCCCGACTGATATAAGTCAATTGACTTTGGTAAGCTTTTACTTCGCCATTTTGCCAAAGCGCTTGATTTTTTAAATCATTTAATTTATGAAAAGCAATTTCATGAGCAGGACGAACGATAATCTCGATAGGTGGAGGACCTTGTTTTTTTCGAATGATATAAAGTATCAAAAATATGATTCCTCCGATAATTAAAATAGAACCTAAAAGAAAATAAACGATCGGTAAAAAGTCAGACAGCCGCCATTCTTCTTCTATTATTTCTTTGATTGGAGCAATCTGAACAGTATCAACTGCAGCGGTTTGTTCGATTGGTGAACTAACCAATAAATTTAATCTATTGGTTGCTCTTGAAAAGTTAGAACCTTTAAATGTTATGTTGAAACGAATTTGCGGAATAAAATAAACGCCTTCTTTCCAGCAAGTAAGCGTGATGTCTTTTCGATAAATAACATTACCTGTATTTTCGATAGTCTCCCATTCTGTTTGACTGAGCACTTCCAACATACCAGGGTCAGGGTCTCCTTTGGATGGATCAACTTCTGCAAAAATAGAATCCAAAACACTAAGGTCAACACTAGTAACGGAATGGTCGCTAGGATAGCTAGCTTCGAGATGTAGATTGGCGTGGTCACCAATCAATATTTTACTATTGTCGAATGCTGCAAATACCTTTACTTGTGATTGTACACTCAAGCATCCGATCATCAAACATAATATGGTCAGAACCTGTTTTAAACAGGTTCCAAATATTGGACGCATCATTTCGATCTTTTCTTAAAAAACTGAAGTAGTGTGTTGACATAAGGTTTGTCTGTACGAATACTCACCATGTCTGCACCACTTTTTAAAAAAGTTATTCTAAAGTAATTAAAATGTTCTTGATACCAATTTGCATATTTATTTCGAACACTAGCCAATGAGGTATCAATCCAATTGGTCTGTCCAGTTTCCGCATCTACTGCGCGAATCAAGCCAACAGCAGGTAATGTTTCTTCTCTTGGATCAACGATGTGTAAACCTACGAGATCGTGTCTTCGAGCTGCAATCCGCAATGGGTTTTCATAATCCTTCGACAGGAAATCCGAAAGGATAAAACAGATGCTTCTTTTTTTGATCACATTATTGAAATACTCTAATGCTTTTCCAATATCTGTTCCTTTGCTTGTTGGTTCAAAATTTAATAACTCCCGAATAATTCTCAGGATATGTTGTTTTCCTTTTTTAGGAGGAATAAATTTTTCTGGTTTGTCTGAAAAGAAAAGTACACCGACTTTATCATTATTGTTAATCGCAGAAAATGCAATCACAGCACAAATTTCTGTGAGGATTTCATTTTTCATTTGATCGGTCGTTCCAAAAAAAGAAGACCTACTCACGTCAATCAAAATCATCACTGTTAACTCTCGTTCTTCTTCAAAGACTTTGATATGAGGATCCCCCGTCCGAGCCGTTACATTCCAATCAATATTTCTGACATCATCACCATATTGATAATTTCGTACCTCACTGAAAGACATACCACGCCCCTTGAAAGCACTGTGGTACTCTCCAGAGAAGATATGTTTACTCAAGCCTTTGGTCTTGATCTCTATCTTCCTTACTTTTTTTAGTAACTCGCTTGTCTCCATTATTTTATTTAACAGGTGACTAAGGTACCTCGACTGTATTTAGTATTTTATTGACAATATCTTCTTGAGTAATATTTTCCGCTTCTGCTTCGTACGTCAAACCAATTCTATGTCGCATGATATCATGACAGATGTTTCGAACATCTTCTGGAATAACATAACCTCTTCTTTGTAAGAAAGCGTAAGCTTTGGCCGCTTTAGCAAGGTTGATACTTGCTCTCGGCGAACCACCATAGTTGATCAATGGCGCTAATTCTTTCAAACCATATTCTTCTGGATTACGAGTGGCAAAGACAATGTCTATGATGTATTGCTCGATCTTCTCGTCCATATATATTTTACTGACGACTTCTCTAGCTCTGAGAATAGTCTTCGTATCTACTACTGCTTCGATTTTTTTGAAAGCGTCTCCAAGAAGATTGAGTCGAATAATTTGGCGCTCCTCTTCTTTGGTTGGGTAATCGATAATCACTTTTAGCATAAAACGATCGACCTGTGCTTCGGGTAGGGTATAAGTTCCTTCCTGATCGATTGGATTTTGGGTTGCCAAAACGAGGAAAGGTTCTTCCAATTTGAAAGTTTCATTTCCGATGGTCACCTGTTTCTCCTGCATGGCT
>CAKZTD010000106.1 GCA_937921595.1 uncultured Saprospiraceae bacterium | reverse complement strand
GACTACTATCACATACTGTTCCTGCAGGGCAAATTCGAACGATGGAAGAAGTCTTTGAAAACCCTTTAGCAAAAGATATGATTTTAGAAGAGCAGCTAGATTCAGGAGAGCAATCAAAACGGGTGAAAACCGTCGCTTTTTCTATTTTAGATTAATAAACCATCTGTCAATAGAAAGATTTTTAATAAATCGCGAAGGGAAAAGAATAAACCTAGAGCATTTTAAATTTATCCTTTCAAGGTTTTCTCTTCTTCTCGACGGTGAGTTTTGTTTAGTCTTTCATAAAAGAAATAATTAATGACCTCACTATAATCACATCTCAAAATAGCTGATCCGCTGATTTGAAAGCTATACGTCCCTATTTTCCCTGATTTTCGTTGTAGAATGCCAACAATAATAGTATTTTAGCAACACTAATCAATGCGAAGCTTTCCTAACTAGAACTACTTATGATAACTAAGTTACGATATCAATTAATCACGTTTTTCTTCCTTTTTATGGCTTTTATGCCTTTACAATCCTATGCCACGCATATCGTAGGAGGAGAAATGACGTATACCTGTTTGGGAAATGATCAGTATGAAATTGAACTCATCATTTTTAGAGATTGTATCAACGGGAATCCAGCAGCCTTCTTTGATGATCCAGCGAGGATCGGAATTTACAATTCCTTTGGTACACTGATAGACAGCCTTTTCATCCCTTTTGACCCAATGTTGAATGATACTCTGGAAGAGATTCTATCTGATCCGTGTTTGGCAGTGATCAATCCCGTCTGTGTACATACAACTACTTATACAGCAACTAAAAACCTTCCTCAAATACCTGGTGGTTACCAGTTAATCTATCAGCGATGTTGTCGAAATTTCTCTATTGCTAACATTGTAGATCCATTGGATACGGGAGCAACATTTGGCGTGAGTATTTCTGAAACCGCATTGGATGAATGTAATAGTAGTGCCGTATTTAATCAAAGGCCACCCATCTATATTTGTGTCAATCAACCCATAAGTTTTGATCAATCAGCAACCGATATTGATGGTGATTCTATTGTTTATCGATTGTGTACTCCTTTCGATGGAGCGACACCTGCAACACCACAACCTTTGCCATTTGAACAAACCATTCCTCAGGAAGTAGTATGGGTTAATCCACCTTATAGCTTGGACAATGTTCTTGGAGGGACTCCTTTGGCAATTGATATAAATACAGGATTGCTAACCGGGACACCAAATACCATTGGACAATTTGTAGTAGGAATTTGTTTAGAGGAATATAGAAATGGTGTTTTGATTTCGACTACTCGAAGAGATTTTCAATACAACGTTGGTTTATGTGGACAACCGAATGCTGCTTTCTTTTCTCCAGAAATTATTTGTGAAGGTTTGACTGTAACTTTTAACAATGAAAGCTTAGGAGCAAATAGTTACAAATGGTATTTTAATGACCCTGCAAATCCGGATTCTTGTTCTACTGAAATCAGTCCTACTTATACTTTTTCAGATACTGGAACTTATGATGTGGTCTTGATTGCCAATCCTGGTTTAATGTGTACCGATACGACTAACTCTGTAATCAATTTACAGTTGCCTTCTTTGTTTGCAGACTTTGATTTTGCCTATGCAAATTGTACGGATAGTCTGACCATCAATGTGTCGGATTTATCTTATGATACCATTGTCGATGTAGAAAGTTGGTCTTGGGTTTTAGCGGATCTTGATAATAATTTATTAGCAACTTCTAATGAACAGAATCCTACGTTTGTTGTGACTACAAGTAGTACTGTCATTTTGACTTTAATAATTACAGCTACCAATGGATGTACTCAAGAATTTTCGCAGACCTTTCCTGCTAATGTTTTTACCGAAGATTCTTTTCCCGACGAAGTAAGTGTCTGCTTTGGTAGTGAGGTTCCTTTAAATCCAAATCCTCTTCCCGGAGTGACTTATATGTGGTCGCCTCCTGATGGTTTGGATAATCCGGCTTCACCTACACCCATTGCTTCTCCAACAGAAACAACAACCTATGTTGTGTTCATAGATAATCAAGGACAGTGTGAATTATACGATACCGTTACGGTAGTGCTTGATACGATTGCTGCAGCATTTACTGCTGAAGTTCCTTGTGACTTTGAGGTGATATTTACCAATGGAAGTTTTAATGCAGATAATTACACTTGGACTTTTAATGATCCTTTTAACCCAAGTGCTAGTTCTGATATTGAAAATCCAAATTATATTTATTCGGATACTGGAACTTATACCGTGATGCTGGTTGTAGATAATGGTGCATTTTGTATAGACACCGCTTTTCAGGAATTCTATATTGATCCACCGGTATTATTTCCAAATTTTGGTTTTGACGTCGTTTCTTGTACTGACTTTTTTGAAATAGCATTGACTGATTCATCGACACATGAAGGTGGACTTAGTTTTACTTGGGATTGGACGATTAGTTTGGGAGGATCAGTTATAGAAACCGACAATGCACAAAACCCAACGATGTCTGTTTCTGCGAATGGCTCTTATGTCATAAGCTTGGAAATTACAGATGAGGAAGGTTGCTCGAGTACCATTTCACGACCTCTTGAAGTTCAGATATTCTTTGAAGGAATGATCCCTGATGCTGAATTGATTTGTAGTAATGATTCCATTCTTTTAAATCCTGATCCAGTTATGAACGTGACTTATTCTTGGGCACCTCCAGATGGTTTGAGCGCCACGAATATTTCAAGTCCTTTGGCTTTTCCAAGTCAAAATATAACTTACATGGTTACTATTGAAGATCAATATGGTTGTACGTTTGTCGAAAGTGTTGAAGTAAATATTGATAATACTTTTGAACCTCCTTTGGATGGTTATGTAGATTCGGATACGATTGCTCCAGGAGATACAACCCAGATTTTTACAACAGTAGACGATGGGTATACTTATGATTGGGAAAACTCAAGTACACTGAGTGATCCGACGATTTCTAATCCTTTGGTTTTTCCAGAAGAGACAACCGTTTATACTTTGACCATTGTCGATGAAGATGGATGTACAAATGATATACAATTTTTAGTCGTTGTACAAGTTGGGCCTTGTGATGATCCTAATATTTTCTTTCCGAATGCCTTTACTCCAAATGGTGATGGTGAAAATGATGTGCTTCGTTTGATGGGGAATAATATTGAAGAAATGCATTTGGTTATTTATAATCGATGGGGACAAAAAATGTTTGAATCTTTCGATCAAAATATTGGTTGGGATGGTACGTTTAAAGGTAAATTACTATCTCCAGATTCTTATGGTTTTTATTTAACCGCCCGATGCGTAGGAGGAGAGGAGTATTATAAAAAAGGAAATGTTACTTTGTTGAAATAGAATACTTTTAAGTGATGTTTTTTCTTGCGAATTATCATTTTATAAAATAAACGTTGGAAAATCATTTTCTGAATACTGAAAAATACAATTCAAAAAAATATGGATAAGATAATTCCTTTAGTAAGCATGTTTATGCTTTTTGTAGTTGGAGTGTTTGCTCAAATAGAAGTTGATGCACCACCTCCTCCGCCTCCTCCAGTTGTGTCAGAAGATATTTTTATGGTGGTTGAGGAAATGCCTTATTTTCCGGGTTGTAGAGAAATTGAGAATATTAGTGAAAAGAGAAAATGTGCAGATGAAAAACTTTTATCCTTTGTTTATGAAAATTTAGAATATCCTAAACTAGCAAAAGATAATAAAGTAGAAGGAAAAGTAGTTGTTCAATTTGTAGTTGAAAAAGATGGTACATTAAAAGGGGCAAAGATTATAAGAGACATAGGAGCTAACTGTGGCAAAGCAGGTTTGGCAGTGATTGAAAAAATGAATGAAACTGGTATTTTATGGGAGCCAGGAAAGCAAAGAGGGACAGCTAAAGCAGTGCAATTTAATTTACCGATTATGTTTAAATTATAAAAATAGAAATCAACTTTTAAAAACCTTTGAATAGGCTTCGAAGGGAGACTCTTCAGTATTTCTTTCTTTAATTTAGTAGCTAAAGAAAAATTAAGGATGAAAAAAATACTTTTTTTGTTAAGCTTGCTTTTATTAATAATTGCCGGGAGTGTAATGGCACAAGCCCCTGTATCTAAACCACCACCACCACCTCCTTCGCCACCACCTCCGCCTTCTCGAGAGGCAATATTTAAAGTTATGGAATCTTCGGATTTTCCTGTATTTCCAGGATGTAATGATATAGATAGTTTAGAACTTCGGCGAAAATGTAGTAATGAAAAACTAGATGCTTATATCGAAAAATATATAGTATATCCTGAATCAGCAATAAAGAATAAAGTAGAAGGAGATGTGATTATTCAATTTGTTATAGAAAAAGATGGATCTGTTTCTGATGAAAAGATTCTTAAAGATATTGGAGCAGGTTGCGGAAATGCTGCTTTGGCTGTATTTACAAAAATGCGAAAAGAAAATGTTGGTTGGCAATTCTCAAGGAAGAAAAGGAGGAGGCCAGTAAAAGTTCAAATGGTTTTTCCTGTTGAGTTTGTTTTACCTAAATGAATCCAAATAATTTGACATTTAAAAATAAATCTAAAATGAAAAAACAAAAAATATTTCAATCCATCATTTTTATGTTATTTCTATCTTTGAATATTTTTGCCCAGGCAGATGATCAACCTGTTTTTCAAGACATGGAAATAATAGAGGAGGAGGAAATAGTAGAAGATGAAAGATATCCAAAAAACGAAAACGGTGTATACAGAAGAGTAGAGGAGATGCCTCGTTTTCCAAACAGTGATTGCGAAGGAATTATTTCGAATGGTAAAAACAGTCTGGTAAATAAGAAAGTACTTCGAGAGAATTGTGCGGTCAAATCCTTTTTAACTTATGTTGAAAATAATCTTGAATATCCAGAGAAAACGGACGATGGAATAATGACATCTGTAGTTGTCTGGTTTACGATCGCTAAAGATGGAACACTTAAAAATATTGGAACTCAAAAAGGACTTGGGGGTGTAACTATTCCTGGGTCAGCTAATGTGGAAGCTCTTGTTCAAAAAATGAATGATGATAATATTAGATGGATTCCTGGAAAGCATAAAGGGGAAACTGTCGAAGTGGTTTGGTCAATTCCAATTAAATTAAAACGATCTTAAAAAAAATGAAATACCAAAACATTTCATTTTTAGTGTATAAAAATAAAGAGGCCTTTGAATACTCAAAGGCCTCTTTTTATTTTCTTAATACTGATTTTTTATAAAAATCTATTCTCCTTTTAAACGTGGAGGAGTTTTATTATTACCTTCCTTTATCGCATCCAACACTTGAGAAGAAGCTGTAAAAGAAGTTACCATTTGATTCAGCATATCCGATGCTGCCGTTGGAGCATTAGGCATCAAAATCAAATTACTATTTGTGTGTTCTCCAAGAGATTGCAAGGTATCATAATGCTGAGTGATCACAATCAAAGCTGAAGCTTCCTGAGAATTAATGCCCACCTGATTTAAAACCTCAACAGATTCTTCCAAACCTCTGGCAATTTCTCTACGTTGATCCGCAATACCCTGACCTTGAAGTTTTTTACTTTCTGCTTCCGCTTGTGCACGAGCAACGATTCGGATACGTTCCGCTTCACCATCATATTCAGCAGCAAGTTTTTCACGTTCAGCAGCATTAATACGATTCATCGCATGTTTCACTGCTTGATCTGGATCGATATCCGTAACCAATGCTTTTACGATACCATAGCCATAGTCATTCATTGCTTCTTGTAATTCACGCATGATCGCAACAGCGACATCATCTTTCTTTACAAAAACATCATCTAGTTTCATTTTTGGAACTTCTGCTCGGACTACATCGAAGACATAAGCAGTAATCTGTTCATGAGAGTTTTCCAATTTATAAAACGCATCATAAATCGCATCTTGCAATACTCGGAATTGTACGGAAACTTTAAGTCGAACGAATACATCATCTAGTGTTTTGGTTTCAACATTTACATCCAATTGCTGAATTTTTAAATTCATCCGACCAGCAATGGTGTCAATAAATGGCACTTTAAATTGTAAGCCTGCTTGGCGGATACTTTGAAATTTTCCTAGTCGTTGAACAACAGCAGCAGTCTGCTGACGAACGGTAAATAAGCCAGAGAAAATTATAAAGGCTCCAAATAATAATAAAGGAATTATAAGAACTGGTAAGTCGCCCATAAGTTTATAAATTTTATTGATTAGTTAATTAGTGAGTTTTGTATTTTAAATACATCTGAAACTTACCTAATTATTGACTAATTGCCAAGAATTTACGACAGTAACAATACTTTTTCTCGACCAGAGTATTCCTTGGCTTCGTTCGGAATGAAAAATATTGCTTCGTCCAGAAAGATTAAGCCCTCACTCCTCCTCACTAACTATTGTCACCACCGTATCACGAGCTTCCACAAAAAAGAATTCAACACTACGTGGTTGAAAATTAACGGCACGAACAAAGTCAGGTTGTTTGGTCACTAAAACTGGGATGGTATTTTTTTCAGTATTCAAAGGAATGCCTTTGAGATCCGCAACCAATTGGAAGGAGTTTTTATTAATATCATTATACTTACTCAAACCGACGACACAAGTGAGTTTTGCTCGTTCGGGGAAAGTCTTCAAACTATCAGGAGCATTTTTAATTGTGATAGGTACAAAAAGCGTACGCTCGGTAAATTGTTCCACCTTTAGCGTGACGGTTACAACATCCTGAGAAAGATGTATTTCTTTATTCAAAGAAGGTTTTAGTTTTAGTTGGAGAACTTGATCTTTCTTGAGTTCTTTTATTTCTAAAACCTCTGTTTCCCAATGTTCAATAGATTCTACTTCCGTAGATGGACCAGTCAGAATAACATGGTCAGGTTCAAAAACAATACTATCAGCAAACTGAAACTGAGGTGCCATAGAAATGTTTTGATTTAAAACAATGGGAACAGTCATCTCCGTTTCACTTTCTATTCTTATGAAAATGAAATCCATATTGACATCAGAAACCTCTACTTCATTGGGAAGTGTTTCCTGAAATTTGTCGATGACTAAGCCAGCATTAATCGCTTGAGAAGCAACATCATTTACTTCAAAAATAATATTGGAATTGAGATTACCAAATTGATAAGACATCAGATCCCAGCCTGTTCCTTTTAGCGTAGCCTTACCTTCGGTCGGTGGAGACTCTACAAAAGATTTACCAACTGGAAGCTGATAATCAATTTGAAAATCAGCCGAAGTATAAAAAGTCTGAGATAGTTTGACCAATAGCCAAAATATCAAGGCTATAAAAATACAAGCGATCAGTATAGCCCGATCTGAATTGAAAAATACTTTTATGTCTACCTTATTTGGTATTTTCATCTTTTGTATGTATCGCTTCAGTCATCTCTCTAGAGATTGCATTTTTTGTAAACTTTACAAAGGTTTTTGTATCGATCTGAAGAATGATAAAAGGATCTTCAATTTTGCTGATCTTGCCAACTATTCCGCTAGCGGTCACCACTTCCATTCCTTTTTCTAAATTATCTGTAAAACTCGTTTGCTCTTTTTGTTTTTTCTGTTGTGGTCGAATTAGAAAAAAATAGAACACCACAAAAATCGCAAGTATAAAAACTAAATTAAGGTATTCTGGAGATCCTCCTGCTTGTAAAAATATAAAGTTTGTCAACATAGTATAAATAAATTTAAAATGATCGTTTATTTTTTTGGTGTTACCATTCCTGCTAATTGGAGATAAGTATCTTTAGGATAAGTATTTGCAATTATAGTAATAGGTTTTCCTTGTTTTCCTGTTTTATTTTTGGTATCAAATCTTACGCTGATGGTTCCTTTACCACCAGGAGGAATTGGTTCCTCTGGCCATTCTGGAATAGTACAACCACAAGTTGATTTTGCTCTGGTGATGACTAAAGGTACTGCACCTTCATTGGTGAAGTCAAAATCATGACGAACAATATCTCCTTCATCGACAGTCCCGAATAAATATCGTGTATCCTTAAAAACCATTTTAGGAATATTTGTCGTATCAATCGGATCATTTGCATTTACTGGATTTCGAATAATATCTCGAATATTATCACCAGCCTTAATTTCTTGAACAACCTTTTCCGTAGCTTCTTTGGTATCATTTTCACAGCTAAAAGCCAAGATGGAAACCATAATTATTAGCATCAAGTATCTCATTTTCTATCTATCTTTTTGATTAAGTAAAGGAATCAATTTATCAATACCATATTTTGACTTTGAAAAAATATTGAAATAACTGACTGTAAATGAGTTATGAGGTATTTTTTCAATTTTTTTTATAAAAAATAAGTTTTGATAACCTGCTGGATTTTGAAGCAGATGGATTCCATTGAACTACTTGTTATTAAAAACTTTGCAAAGGTAATGCTTTTTTGTCTGAATTTAAGCCATAAAATCACAAGTCTATGGTAATTTATCAGAAGACATATCGCTTCACTCGTGATAGGCCTTTGGTCGAGTGAACACTTCTCTTGTGAGGTTACATAGTTAGAGGGAACGGAAATATTGCGATCACCTGATCAACAAGTTTATAGATCAATTGTTTTTAGGCATATTTCGACATTATCATATTTCTCTAAATTATGGAAGCTGTTTTTCTATTATTTACCTATATTCGTGGCCAATTAGAAGACAGGCATACAATTTTTAATATGAGTAACTTTAATCCGAGGTTGATTTTTCTGATAGGATTTATGGGAGCTGGAAAGAGTCATGTAGGAAAACTCTTATCGGAAGAAATGAAACTACCTTTTTTCGACCTTGATGAATACATAGAAGGAAAAGCTGATAAGACAATTTTGTCCATTTTTCAAGAAGAAGGAGAGGAGGCATTTAGAATCTTAGAACGAAAATGTTTACGTGATTTTGCAGTGATCGGAAATGCAGTAATTGCAATAGGAGGAGGTACTCCATGTTATTTTGATAATGCAGAATGGATGAACGAACATGGCGTGACCATTTATCTCAAAGCAAGCCCTGAATTATTGGCGAAGCGATTGGCAAGTGGAAAAGATCATCGTCCTTTGATTGCAGGATTGAGTACTGAATCTTTACTCGATTTTATATCAGGAAAATTGAAAGAACGTTCTGAGTTTTATGAAAGTGCTTCAGTGGTGGTTGATCAAGAAAATGGAGAGAAAGATGTAGTAGAAGAGATTTTTAGAAATTTCACTAATATTACTGGCCACTAGATTTGTTTTTACTAGAGAGCAATATTATTTAATTCCGATCATTTGTAGCTACAATAAGGTTCAATAAAAAAGCCAGATTGAAATGAATCAATCTGGCTTTTTTTTATTATAAAAAATTGAAAACTACTTGGCAACTTGTGATAAATCAACAACGAAGCCGTCCATTTTCTTTTTCTTTTTAAGATCCTTTTTATAACTGTCTGCCGTAGCACGATCAGGAAAAGGTCCTAGTATTAATTTGTAAACAGGTTTGTCATCTTTACCTGGTTCAACACTTACAAGAATGTTATTAAACCATTTTTCCTGAAGTTTAGCAACCTGCTTCATTACATTTTCATATTGAGTGATTGATGCTACCTGAACACCATATCCACCTTTCGCTGGACGCATCAACTGAATTTTATACAAGTCAAAAGCTTTATAGTCTTGACCTTTCACCATTGTAGCAGTTGATAATGTTTCAATTTTTTTAGGTGCAGCTGTTTTTGCAGCAGGAGCAGCTTTGGGAGCTGGTTTAGCTTTAGTTACTGCAGGGCCTTTAGCTACAGTTAAATCCGGAGCAGGCTTTGTGTTTTTAGCCACTGATTTAGGATTTGATTCTCCAGAAACCTTATCTCTTGCTTCTGTTGAGATTCTCTCTTTTGAAGTATCATCAAGGGAAGTAGGAATAGGATTCTCAATGTTTTCAGCAATTGCAGCCGCTTCCTTTGCTTTTCTTTCTTCAGATTTTAAAGATTCAAGATTTGGAACGGGAATATTGGAAGCAACAAGGTTTTCACTACCTTTTGAAATGACTTCAATCTTCACTCTTGCTTTTCCATCAGTAATTAAATCTAACTTTTTTGCAGCAGCTTTAGAAAGGTCGATAATACGTCCTTTGATATAAGGTCCACGATCATTCACCGTGACTTTTACCGATTGTTTATTATCTAATCTTGTGACTCGGAGTATCGTTCCGAATGGAAGGTTTTTATGCGCCGCAGTGAGTTTGTCTTTATGGTACAAAGCACCACTCGCAGTTTTTCGTCCATGAAAAGCATCAGCATAGTAAGATGCGATTCCAAATTCTTCTTGTGCCTGAACACATAAACTTATACATAGGATTAAACCTAAGATTACTAGTTTTCTCATAACAACGTTTTTAGTGAATCATAATTAGCTCAAAATTAGTCATTTATCTATAAAACTACAAGAATCTTTCTTATTCTAATGTTAAAGTTTTTAGATATTAAGCATATGTTCTAAGCTATGTTTTCTTCTATTTCAATTTTTAAACCAAAATAAACATTATCAAATTAAAAGTCTTGTAAACAGCAGTCAAAAAGAAATATTAACAAATGTTTAAATGTAATTGCTTATTTCCTTATTTTGTAATGCGATTTGAATAATTAGATTTATCTAAATAAATTTATTAAACATACTTCTCACCCATAGAACGAAAAATCTCTAAACTTTAAAGCCCTACACTGATGATGGTTCATCGAAAGATTGCCCTCTTAATAGTTTTTCTATTAAGTCTAACTCTTCAATTGATTGCTCAACAACCAGTAGATTGCGGAACCCCTCAACCACCCGGAGCAGATGACTGTGGAGATGCCTGTGTCTATTGTGATCTTACTGCAAATGGGTATTCAGGATCTACAATTGGCTATTCGGCCGATCCTCCAAATTTTCCTTGTGGAACTATTGAAAACAATCAATGGTTTGCTTTTGCTGCTGGAACGACTACCGTCGAATTCACCATTGAAGCTTACAATTGTACGGATGGTGATGGTGTACAAGGAGCAATCTATACGGGGTGTAATCCAAACTCAGCTCCAATTGTATGTAATGGTGGACAAAACAATGGAGAAAATGATGACATTGTGGTTACTGCAAATGATTTAGTGGTTGGACAGATTTATTGGTTTATGGTTGATGGATGGGGAGGTGATGCTTGTGATTATGATGTAACGGTTACCCAAGGAAATACAGATCCGCCACCATTGTCTCCTCCTGGGCCGATTACACCTATGGTTACGGGATGTGAAGGTGAGACTGTAACTTTTATGGTTCCTGCTCTGACCGGTGCTTCATATTATGAATGGGTATTGCCAGATGGAACCGTTGTAAATGGAGAAGATCCATTTGTCGATTATACTTTTGGTGTAGGAGGTCAGGTTTGTGTGACTGCAAATAATGTTTGTAATTTTAGTGAACAGGTTTGTATTACTGTTGAATTAAATGATCCAAATGCAGGAATCATTTCAGCACCGTCTCCACTTTGTCCAAATGAGATCGCGAATATTTCAGTGAGTGGTTATAACATGGATCCAAGTATGACACAAACCATCTTGATTTCTGATGCTGCTGGTGTTATCGTCGATATTATAACTGGTTCTTCTGGAACGTTTACTCATGATGACTGTGCAAACTTTCAGGTCTGTGCTTACAATTATGTGGCAGCGGATATTACTCCTCCAGTTATTGGAGATAACATCAATAATATTGATTGTTCAAATGCTTGCTGTGAATTGCTTTGTCAAGATTTAAATTTTGAAGATCTGGTGGCTCCTATTTTTCCAGGAGCTCCAGGGGATATGAGTTTTACTTGTTTTGATTTGCTCCCTCCGATGGAAGATTTGGAATGGACGGATAACTGTGATGGTGTGGGAATGGTTGCTGGTGTCGAATCGGGAACTGCAGATTTATGTAATGGGGGATCTATAACTCGAACTTGGGAATATACTGATCTCTGTGGCAACCCTGGAACACATACTCAAACCATTCAAATTGATCCTGCGCCTGCTGCGAGTTTTGAAAACCCTCCAGCAGATATGACGGTTAGTTGTGAAGATATTCCCTTTGGTGCGGTTGATTTATTTTATACCAATAATGGGACTGGAGGGTGTCTGATTTCTGGAACTGTTCCAGCAGTAGAATCCGGATCGGCCGATGTATGCGGAGGTACAATTTCTTATACTTGGGAGGTCAATGATGCTTGTGGAAACTTGATTAGTCATACCCAAACGATTACTGTTTTGCCTGCTCCAGCTCCGACATTTAATAATCTTCCACCTAATATGACCGTGGATTGTAATAGCATTCCTTCAGGTGGAGAAGTTTTGACATTTACGAATAATGCAGCTAGTGGAATTTGTTTGATTGAAGGATCGGTGACTCCTCAGGAATCTGGAAGTGCCGATGTATGTGGAGGAACAATTACTTATACGTGGAATTTTACAGACCCTTGCGGAAATGTACTTTCTCATACTCAAAACATTACTGTTGAACCAGCACCAGCTGCTCAGTTTGTAAATCCTCCAACTGATTTGACGGTAACTTGTGATAATATTCCACCAGGTGCGGAGATTTTAAATTATACAAATAGTGCTTTGGGAGATTGCTTGATTGAAGGCTCAGTTACACCGGTAGAACAAGGTTCTGCGGATATTTGTGGCGGCACGATTACTTATAGTTGGAATTTTACAGACCCTTGTGGAAATACTATTTCTCATATTCAAAGTGTTACTGTTGAGCCAGCACCGATTCCTTTTTATCTCAATCCTCCTGGAGATATGACGGTGAATTGTGAAAATATTCCAACAGGAGCAAGCGCTTTATCTTATACCAATAATGGAATTGGAGATTGCCTGATTCAAGGAGATGTTCAACCTGTAGAATCAGGAAGTGCCGATGTATGTGGAGGAACGATTACTTATACTTGGGATTTTACGGATCAATGCGGAAATAATATAAATCATGTTCAAAATATTACCGTAGAACCAGCTCCTGATGTGGCTTTTTTAAACCCTCCAACAGATATCAATACGACTTGTGGGAATGTTCCTGCAAACCCTGGGACTTTACAATATTCAAATAATGGAGTTGGACCTTGTTTGGTTGATGGAGAAGTGAGTCCAGTTCAGTCTGGTACTTATGATGAATGTGGTGGTACTTTAATGAACACTTGGGAGTTTACAGATCCTTGTGGTCAAACCATTACGCATGTTCAAACGGTCAATATTGAACCAGCTCCTCCTGCTGTTTTTACGAGCACATTACCACAAAATATGACCGTTACTTGTGATGCGGTTCCTGGTAGTCCTGGTTCCTTAAGCTACTCTAATAATGAAACAGGGCTTTGTCAAATATCAGGTTCTATTGGTGCTCAATTGTCTGGAACATATGATGAATGTGGTGGTAATCTAGCTTATACTTGGGTTTTTACAGATGCCTGTGGCCGAACGATTCAACACATTCAATTGATTACCGTTGAGCCAGCTCCCCAAGCTGCATTTCTTGATATGCCTGGTCCAATAACCTTAGCTTGTTCTGATGTTGCTCCTGTTCCACCTTCCATTGGATATTCAAATGGAGGATCAGGACTTTGTAGTATTACTGGAAACGTTCAAGCAATTCAGTCTGGTTCATATAATTCTTGTGGTGGAAACATAACCTATACTTGGACTTTTACTGATGATTGTAATCGAACCATTACTCATTCTCAAAACATAACGGTTCAGCCGTCTGCTGATCCATATTTTGTTGATTTACCTGCTGATTTGACCATTGATTGTGGAGAATTTTTTCCACCTCCGCTTGGCCTTAATTATACCAATGACGAATCTGGATTTTGTGGAATCAATGGTGTTGAATCGGCAACGGTTCTTGTACTAAATGAACTAGAGCAAGAATATACCTGGACTTTTATAAATCCTTGTAACGGATTTACGATTAGTCACACGCAACACATTACACAAAATCCAACTCCTGAGATTGAAATTAATCCACCATTGGCTACCATCTGTCTTGGAGAATCATTTGATCTTTCTACGATTATTGTAACCGATATAAATAATACAAATCCAGATATTACTTTTCATTCAAGTACACCTGCAGGACCGGCTAATCAAGTACCATCTCCGATAGTGAGTCCAGGAGTAAGTACGACCTATTATATTTTAGGAACCAATTCATTTGCTTGTTCTGACGAGTTCATTTTTGAATTAATTATTGAAGAACCTCCAAGTGCAGGTCTTGACGGAAGCGGAAATATTTGTTATAATATTCCAAATAATATTAACCTATTTGACTACCTAAGTGGGACACCAGATCAAACCGGATATTGGCTTGATTTAAGTGGAATGGGAGTCGACGTTTCAAATCCGTATGCAGTAAACCTTGCACCTTTTTCATCAGGTACTTTTACTTTTCAATACGTGGTTCAATCTTTTGGCTTTTGTGCCGATGTGACCTCTATGGTGACCCTAGAATTTTTACCAGAAATACAAGTGGACATTTTTGATATTGCTTGTTCTGATGATCCCGATTTTTACGAAGTGATCGTGAATACTAATGGTTTTGATATTACAGTCAATGCTGGAATCATCACTGATTTGGGAGGAGGTCAGATTAGTATTACTGGGATTTCGATTAATGATGCATTGTCTATCGCTGCTTTTAATCCAGGTCAATTTGATTGTTTGCTTGTTGTTCCAATTAGCCCTCCGGATTGTAATTGTCCAAATGTTGATCCTCCCGTAAATAATGGGAATCAAGAAATTTGTGAAGGAGATATGATTCCTGAATTGAGCGTAATTGTTGGACCAGATGAAACGGCTAATTGGTATGATGCAGCCTCGGGTGGTGCTTTGTTGATTGAGGGAAGTTTGACTTATACACCTACGGGAATTACAGCACCTGGGGTATATACTTTTTATGTTGAAGCAGAGGATGTTTTAACGGCTTGTGTTAGTTCTGTTTTAACGCCGGTTCAATTAGAGATCTTAGCAAACCCTGAAGGGACTGAAGGTTTATTGGAACTTTGTGATGATGATAATGATGGCTTTGTAAGTTTTGATTTGACTGAAGCAGAAGGGCAGATGTCAAGTGTTCCGGGGACTACCTTTTTATATTATGAAAGTCTAACCGATGCAGAATCTGGAACGGATCCAGTGTCAAGCCCATATACCAATATTACAACACCTAATCAAACTTTATATGTTGTATTGACTAGTCCTGAAGGTTGCTCTGGAATGACGGAACTAGTTTTAACTGTTTTGCCTTTGCCGTCTATTGAGGTCGAAATTCAAGATGAAATTTGTTTAGGTGACAATAATGGATCAGTAACTATAATTTCTGATAATGGAATTAATTTTAGTTTAGATGGAACAAATTGGGGAACCGAAAATGTTTTCAATGATTTGATGCCTGGCACTTACACGGCTTATGTTGAAGATGGAGTGTTGTGTGTTTCTACGCTTGAATTTACCATCAATCCAGGCTTAGAATTAGTATTAAATGGCTTTGAATTAAATTGTGAAAACAATGGAACAGCCAGTGATGCAACGGATGACTTTTATACCATCAGTTTCACTGTAGATAATAATCAAGGAATAGTAGGAACCTATACTTTAAATGATGGAACCATTGATTTAGGGACTTATGGATATGGTGAATTGGTTTCAATTACAATACCAGCAGAAGGGCAGTCTTTGACCTTAACTTTTACAGATGATTTAAATGCTTGTTCTTTAACTCAAGATATTGGCCCTTTAAATTCATGCTCGTCTGATTGCTCAATTAGCTTAGATGTTTTTGATATTGAATGCTCTGATAATGGAACACCTACGGATGCGACCGATGATTTTTTTACAATAACACTTACTGCAACAGCGATCAACGGAGCAGCGAATAATTCCTATAATGTTTTGATCAATGGAACCATCACTTATAATTTTATTTATGGTGAATCCAATGAGTTCGATTTAGCAGCAGATGGCTCTTCGCCATTGATCACTTTAGAAGATAATGAAGATGCGAATTGTTTTGTAAATCAAAACCTTGATCCGCTAATTCCATGTTCTGATGCTTGTGTTCTTTTTACTGAAATAGGATTGATTGAATGTAATAATGAAGGAACAGCCACTGATCCTGATGACGATACTTTTACTTTTGAAATTAGTCTTTCTGGAATTAATATAGGTTCTGGTTGGGTGACAGCAGACGGTGTTTACTCAGGAAACTATGATGAAGTTTATACTATAGGTCCTTTCTTAATCACAGATGGAACTCAGAGTATTGAATTTCAAGATGCTACGGATGGGACTTGTATTACAATAGTTGATGTTGATGCTCCAGCTGCATGTTCTTTATGTTCGCCGGTACTCGATGCGGGCCCTGATGCGGTGATCACTTGTGAATTCCCTTCTGCGGAATTAACGGGAACATCATCAGAAGTTGGAACTTATACTTGGCTTGGTCCAGATGCTTTTGAAGAGAATACTTTAAGTATCACTGTTTTTCAAGGAGGATGGTATGTGTTGGAAGGGGACTATGGTGGATCTTGTATCGTTTTAGACAGTGCTTTTGTTGAAGAAAATTTATTTTTACCTACATCAGATGCTGGAGATGATGCAACAATTACTTGTTTATCAGATGAGGTAGAGTTGAGTGGTAGTGGTTCGACCAATAGTGGGAATGTCTCTTATGAATGGATTAATCAAGGAGGTGTGGTGGTAGGAATGAATCCGGAAGTTACCGTTTCTGAAGCAGGTACTTATACTTTTTTGGTAATTGATAACGAGAATGGTTGTTCTGCTTCTTCTGAAGTTATAGTCGTACCAGATGCTGATTTACCAATTGCAGATGCTGGTGATCCAGCTGTTTTAGATTGTAATATTGCTACGGTATTTTTGGATGGAAGTAATTCGTCGGCCAGTACAAATATCACTTATGTATGGTTAAATGAAAATGGTGACTCGATTGGAAATACGATAGAAATTGAAATTTCAGAGTCTGGGGTTTATACTTTAAATGTAACCAATGAAGACAATGAATGTATGGCTTCTTCTTCGGTTGAAGTTTCTGAAAATATGCTTAGTCCAAATCCAGATGCTGGACCGAATGGCGTTTTGAATTGTGATACAACGGAAGTTCAATTAACGGGGATCAATTCTTCCGGGATTGGAAGTTTATCTTTTGAATGGCAAAACCCTTCGGGTGATTCGATTGCGAATTCTGAAAATATTATCGTCTCCGAAGCGGGGATTTACACTTTAATTATAACGGATGAAGCGAATGCCTGTACGGCTTCTTCGCAAGTCGAAGTAACGACCAATGGTGATATTCCAAATCCGGATGTGGTCGTCGATGGAATTTTAGATTGCGATAATGAGCCTGTATTATTGGATGGCTCTGGTTCTGTTGGAACTGGAGGATTATTTTTTGAATGGTTTGATCCCAATGGAATTTCTATTTCAGAAGATGAAACGATAAGTGTAACCATCGCTGGAACTTATGTTTTAGTAATATCAGATGCTGGAAGTGGTTGTACTGCTCAGACCTCTGGTTTGGTAGAAGTTAGTCAAGATCTTCCTATGGCCGATGCTGGACCGAACGCGGTTTTGAATTGTGATACAACGGAAGTTCAGTTAACAGGAATTAATTCTTCTGGGACTGGAAATCTATCTTTTGAATGGCAAAACCCTTCTGGTGATTCGATTGCAAATTCTGAAAATATTACGGTTTCAGAATCTGGAATTTACACTTTGATTATAACAGACGATGCTAATGGTTGTACGGCAACTTCACAAGTTGAAGTAACCACCAATGGTGATTTACCTAATCCAGATGTTGTTGTCGATGGGATATTAGATTGTGCTGGTCAACCTGTTTTATTGGATGGTTCAGCTTCGAATGGCACAGGAGGATTATCTTTTGAATGGTTTGATCCGAATGGGATCTCAATATCCGAGGAAGAAATGATAAGTGTAGAAATTGGTGGGACTTATACTTTGGTGATATCTGATATTTCCAATGGTTGCACTGCTCAGACTTCAGGTTTGGTCGAAGTGAGTCAAGATCTTCCGATAGCGGATGCAGGATCGAATGCGGTTTTAAATTGTGATACAACAGAAGTAACATTAACCGGAATCAATTCTTCTGGTTCAGGAGTCTTGTCTTTTGAATGGCAAAACCCTTCTGGCGATTCGATTGCAAATTCTGAAAATATTACGGTTTCAGAATCTGGAATTTATACGCTAATTATTACTGATGATGGAAACGGGTGTACCTCTACTTCGCAAGTTGAAGTAAGTACCAATGGAGATATCCCGATTCCTGATATTGTGGTGAATGGAATTTTAGATTGTGGTGAACAAGCAGTGTTATTGGATGGCTCTGGTTCTGTGGGAACAGGAGGCTTAGGTTTTGAATGGCTTGATCCAAGTGGAATTCCAATTTCTGAAGAAGAAACGCTAGGCGTTTTGGAAGAAGGAATTTATACTTTAATTATATCGGATCTTTCCAATGGTTGTACCGCTCAGGTATCTGGATTGGTAGAAATTAATCAGGTGCCTCCAATTGCAAATGCAGGACCAAATGCTGTTTTAAATTGTGATACAACGGAGGTAACTTTGACTGGAATAAATTCTTCGGGCCTTGGAAATATTTCATATGAATGGCAAAACCCTTCAGGTGATTCAATCGCAAATACGGTTGATATAACGGTGGCTGAATCTGGCGTTTATACTTTAATTATTACTGATGATTCAAATGCTTGTACCACTAGTTCAGAAGTAGAAGTGACGACTAATGGTGACCTGCCAAATCCTGATGTATTGGTAGATGGGGTTTTAGATTGTGGAAATGGGATGGTATTATTGGATGGTTCTGAATCGAATGGGACTGGAGTTTTAGAATATGAATGGATTGATCCCAATGGCGTTTCAATTTCTGAGGAAGAAATGATTAATGTTTCTGAAGATGGAACTTATATCTTGATTATTTCAGATCCTTCCAATGGTTGTACCGCTCAAGCTTCAGGCTTAGTGGAAGTAAATTTAGATATTCCAAATGCTGAAGCTACAAGCGATGGAGTTATTGATTGTCAAAATTCAGAAGTAACTTTAAATGGAAATAATTCGACTGGTTCGGGAACGCTTTCTTTTCAATGGTATAATGAATTAGGAGCAGAGATTGCGATTGCTGAGAATACAATTGTCAATGCCGCAGGAACTTACTTGCTTGTTGTAACTGATGGAAATAATGCTTGTAATGATTCTACTTTTGTAACTGTTGATGAAAACCCAGATGTACCAAATGTAATGGCTAGTATTGATGGCATTTTAAATTGTAATAATGGAGTAGTCGAATTGGATGGATCAGGGACAATTGGTGCTGGAAACTTAGAATATGAATGGCAAAATTCAGATAATATAGTTGTGGGTGATTCTGCAATTTTAGAAGTGACCGAAGCGGGAGATTATACTTTAATTGTAACCGATCTTTTAAATGGTTGTAGTTCAGAATTAATCGTTCCGGTTCCTAGTGATTATCTAGAACCAGTAGCTAACGCCTTGGTTTTTGACAGCTTAGATTGTTTAACTAATCAGGTCGTTTTAGATGGAACCAATTCTTCTGGAAATGGAGATTTAAATTACGAATGGTTTGATGTAAATAATGAACTCCTTGGAACTGATTCTGTGATTTCAGTTTCTGAAGCAGGAACCTATGTTTTAATAGTTACCGATCTTGAAAACGGCTGTCCAGCGGAAACTAGTCTTGTGGTTCTAGAAGATATGGAACAACCGCTTCTTCAAGTTGAAACTCCAGATGTTTTAAATTGTGAAATCCAAGCGGTCAATCTAATTGCAAGTAGTGATGTAGACTCATTGGTTTATATTTGGATGGATGAAATTGGGCAAACGATTGGTACTGGTACTGAAATAGAAGTGAGTAATCCTGGAACTTATACAGTCGTGCTTACTGGAGAAAACGGTTGCCAATCAACTAGTGAGGTAATTGTTTTAGAAAATATTTTAGAACCGATTGCTGATGCTGGAGATAATACTTTATTGACTTGTGATCAATCTTCAGCGATTTTAGATGGTAGTGGTTCTAGTGGAAATAATATTTCTTACGAATGGTTTGATCCTGCTCAAATTTCTATTGGTGATACGGAAACCATACAGGTTGGAGCTTCTGGAACTTATACTTTAGTAGTAACCAATGGAGATAATGGATGTACCGATGTAAATACCGTAATTGTAGATCAAGACAATAATTTACCTCAAGCATTGGCTACGGTAAGTGATGTTTTAAATTGTGATATTCTTTCAGTTGTCTTAGATGGAAATGGTTCCGTCAGTCAAAGTGGAATGACCGTTTTTGAATGGATAGACGAGTCTACTCAAGTGGTGATTTCAGATAGTGCAACCGCTGAAGTAAACACACCTGGGGTTTATATTTTAAATATTTTAGATGCCTCAAATGGCTGTGAAGCTTCTATCCAGGTACAAGTAAATCAAAATATAGATCAACCCATTGCTGATGCCGGAGAGAATCAATTGTTAACCTGTGATGATCTTAGTATCCAATTGTCGGGAACAGCATCTAATGGAAATACTTTTGAATACGAATGGTTCGATGATAATAATGTTTCAGTTGGAAATATGGCAAATATTGATGTCGTATCAGCAGGTGTTTACACTTTAGAAGTTACAAATACAGAAAATGGATGTACAGATCTTTCTACAGTAGAAGTCATTCCTGATAATGCTTTGCCAGTTTCAATTGCTTTAGTTGATGGAATTTTGACTTGTACAAATTTGGAAGTTATTTTAGAAAATACAGGATCAAGTGTTGGATTGGAAGTGATCTATGAATGGCAAGATGATACAGGAATGGTCATTGGAGAAGGAGCGTCGGTTTCGGTTTCGAATCCGGGAGTTTACACTTTGGTTGTAATGGACACTTCAAATAACTGTATGGCTGTTGACGATGTTTTGGTAGAACAAGATATTGAAGATCCAACGGCTTTTATTAATGAAATTGGAGCTTTGAATTGTTCAAACCAAAGCTTAGTATTAGATGGAACAGGTTCTGCTCCATTTGGTAGTTTGGTTTTTGAATGGACTACGATTAATGGAGTTATTGACTCCGGAGAAGACACGCCAAATCCTGAGATCAGTGAGCCTGGGGAATATTTTTTAGAAATAACCAATTTGGTTAATGGCTGTACCAATAATACTTCAATTATCATTGACGAAGACATCACTCCACCAGTTGTTATTATTAATACTCCTCAGACTTTAACTTGTTCAATTACGGAAATAATTCTCGATGCAAGTTCATCTTCTTCAAATGGTGATTTTGTTTATTCTTGGGTTTCTGTTCCTGTAGGAGGAATCGCAGAAGGAGAGGAGACACTCAATCCAACAATCAATCAAGCTGGAACTTATACCTTGACGATTCTAAATCAAGAGAATGGGTGTGAAACTTTTGCTTCTATTATTGTGGACGAAGACATAGAACTTCCAGATGCAGTAGCTTCGGCAGATGATGAAATTGATTGTTTGACACCAGTAGTTTCGCTGGATGGTACAGGTTCTTCAACTGGTTCAATTTATACTTATTCTTGGACAGGTTTAGGAACGATTGATGGTGCAAATACTTTGGAACCTTCCGTAAGTTCAGGAGGTATTTACACGCTTGCAGTCACTAATCTTCAGAATGGATGTATCGCAACAACCGAAGTCTTGGTGAATGAAAATGGAAATATTCCTACTGGTTTAGATGTTTTAGTTGAAGCTCCACTTTGTTATGGTGACCGGGGAAGTATTGAAATTATTGAAGTGATTGGAGGAATTCCGCCATTCTTGTATTCAATCGACAATGGAGATAATTTTTACACTTTCAGTATTTTCGATTATCTAGACCCTGGATCTTATAATATTATTATACAAGATGCCATTGGATGTGAATATTCAGAATCATTTTTTATTCCAGAAACACCTTTAATTGTAGTTGATTTAGGAGCCGACATCATTATTGATTTGGGGAATTCTACTGAGCTAAATGCTTTAGTGAATATTCCGCTTTCACAAATTGATACGATTGTCTGGAGTCCAACAGATAGTTTAAGTTGTTCGGATTGCCTTAATCCAAGTGTCATCGCTTTGAACGAAACCCATTATCAAGTGATGATCACAGATATAAATGGCTGTACTGCGGAAGATGACATTATTTTAAGAGTTAGAAAGGATAGAGATATTTATATTCCAAACGTCTTCAGTCCTCACAATTTAGATGGTGTCAATGATGTCTTTATGATTTTTGCTGGATTAGATAAAGTCGAAAGGATAAATACCTTCCAAGTCTTTGACCGTTGGGGAGAATTGGTTTTTGAGGATTTTGATTTTCAACCAAATGATCCTGCGCATAGCTGGAATGGAAAATTACGTGATGAACCTATGAATCCTGCAGTTTTTGTTTATTGGGCTGAGATTACCTTCATTGATGGAGCTACGATTTTGTTTAAAGGAGATGTGACTTTGGTGAGGTAGGGGATCAATTTTGAAATGAGCGAATGAGTGAATATGCTCCTATATGTTCAATGAACAAGCCTAATGACTTACGAGTATATTAATTCGATTTTGATTGAAATTTCAATTCCAAACCCGAAGTTGTCTCATTTCTAATTTTGATTTTGATTGAATTTTTGATTCTTTAGAACTTTCTAGTCCCATTTTTTGTAATTTTGTTGATTCAATAAATTAGATAACACATTTTCAATATAATAAATGAGTAAGCACGGGAAAGTTTTGGTAGCGATGAGTGGTGGAATCGACAGTACGGTTTCAGCAATGATGATGCATGAAGAAGGGTATGAAGTCATCGGAATTACGATGAAAACCTGGGATTATGCAAACTCTGGAGGTTCCAAAAAAGAAACAGGATGTTGTAGTTTAGATTCTATCAATGATGCAAGAGATGTAGCGGTAAAGGTTGGTTTTCACCACTTTATAGTAGATATAAGAGAAGAATTTGGAGACTATGTAATCGATAACTTTGTAGAAGAATACATCGCAGGTCGTACACCAAATCCATGTGTTCTTTGCAATACGCACATCAAATGGAATTCATTGTTAAAAAGAGCTGATGCTTTAGATTGTGAATTTATTGCAACAGGTCATTATGCTAAAATCGGAGACCATGAAGGTCGTAAGTTTATCACCAAAGGAAAAGATGAACGAAAAGATCAGTCTTATGTACTTTGGGGATTGAGCCAAGAATGCATGAATCGTAGCCGATTTCCTGTAGGTGGTTTTAGTAAACCTGAAGTTCGCCAAATGGCAGCTGATTATGGTTATGAAGAATTATCTAAAAAAGCAGAAAGCTTTGAAATTTGTTTTGTACCTGATAATGATTATCGTGGATTCCTAAGACGAAGAGTTCCTGATTTGGACGCATCGGTTAGAGGTGGAAATTTTGTGAATCCTCAAGGGGAGATTCTAGGGAAACATGAAGGATATCCTTTTTATACCATTGGTCAGAGAAAAGGTTTGAAGATCGCTTTAGGTGAACCAATGTATGTTACTGAAATTCAACCAAAAACGAATACAGTAGTTTTAGGAAGGGTAGAGGACTTGCTTCGAAATGGAATGACCGTTTCCCAAGTGAATTCTATGAAATATGCGAGCTTACCTGAAGGAAAAGATATCATTACGCAGATCCGTTATAATGACCCTGGAACGATGAGTACTTTAAAAGGCATCAGTTCTGATAAAGTAGAAGTAGAATTCTTGGCGAACGTCAAAGGGGTAGCTCCCGGACAATCTGCCGTTTTTTATGAAGGAGATGATGTAATCGGTGGCGGGATTATCTATAATGGATTTATTCGAAAATAAGTTAATAAAGGAACAGAGGAATAAGTAAGCAATGGGGTCCATGCTTGTTAACTTGGTAGCTTATTAAATTGTTAACTTGTAACAACCTTGTTCTTGGCGTATCTTTTGCACCCTCAAAAGGAAACATATTTAACCCGATTTCAATGAAAAAGCTATTAATTCCTTTCCTTTTATTAGGCATTACCTGCCTGTTGATTAATTCATGTAAAGATAAATCCACTTTTGAAGATTTTACTTTAGAATTTGGATATGAGTATTTCCCACTTGAAATAGGTAAATATCGAGACTATAAAGTTGATTCTACGACTTATGATATTGGCCCAGGAGAGGAAGTAATCATTAGAAGTTCAACAACCTATGTTCGGGAAATGATTGCCGATACCATCACTGATAATATCGGTCGTCCTGGTTTTAAAATCGAACGGTTTGAAAAATTAGAATTATCGGATCAATGGACAATAAAAGATGTTTGGATGATGATTCGAACGGAGGAGCAAGCTGAAAGCTTGGAAGAAAATCTTAGATTTATCAAGATGGTTTTTCCTTTAAAAGAAGGACTCGTTTGGAATGGAAATCGTTTTATCGATGAAACGACTTCTATCTCAGTTGCTGGAGAAACTATTGAAATATTTAAAGCATGGGAATATGAAGTTGATTTTGTAGGAGAAGCGATTGCTGTAAATAATGAGTTTTTTGACAATGCTTTACAAATCAAACAAGCTGATAATGAAAACCTAATTGAGCTTCGTTTTTCGAAAGAACAATATGTCAAGGATATAGGACTTGCTTTTAAAGAGATGAGAATTTTAGATACCCAATGTATTACAGAATGTGAAGGTCAAACTTGGGAGGAAAAAGCGGAAAAAGGATTTATTATGACTCAAGTCTTGATAGATTATAATTAAAAATAAATGAACTAGTTAGCGATAAAGAGATTTTTACTTCTTTGTTAACTTAATAATTTGATAACTTGAACGAATACATACTAGTCGGAAAAACCAGAAAAACCCACGGTGTCAAAGGTGGTGTAAAATTAGATCTGGAAGAAGAATTTATAGAAGACGTTTTAAAAATTGACGTTGCCTTTCTCAAAATACAAGGAAAATTTCTACCATACTTTGTTGATGATTTTGAATATACCAATAACTTGATTGTTTATTTTGAAGACATCAATTCACCTGAGCAGGCCAATCCAGTTACTTCAAAAGAGTTTTTTGTTAGAGCTAAGGATATTCAAAAGAAAGAGACGATTACTCATCGAGTCGGAGGCATGACTTATGGGAAGCTAGTTGATTATTCGATCGAACATGAAACGGAAGGAGCCATTGGAAAGATCTTAGATATCCATGAATTTCCACAACAAGAAATGGCAGAAGTCAGCTATCAAGAAAAAGAAATTTTCATTCCGCTTAATCAGCAATTTATCTTATCAGTCGATGATCAAAAGAAGATCGTAAAAATGAGCTTCCCTGAAGGTTTGTTGAATTTGTGATCCTCTAATCTGTTTTGACTATTTTCTCAATTATACTTTTTCCATCCATCTCTATTTTAATAAAATAAATACCATTAGGATAATTTTTAAAATTTAAATCAAAACCATTTTCACCTTCCTCAATTGACTTTGAAAATGTTTTGATCTGTCTCCCTTGATTATCGGTGATTTCAAAGGTAGCAGAACCATCGATTGAGCTTTCAAAAGAAACTATCGTTTGATCGAAAACTGGGTTCGGATTTATCGAAACAGAAGTTGTAAATTTAGAGATTGATGCCGTTCTCGTTTCTGAATACTCAAACAAACCATTTAGTTCAATCATCTTTAAACGATAATAAATGGTTTGATTATATACTGGATCTTGATCATCAAAAGTATAATTAGCATCACCTTGACTTTCCATAAACCCAATTTTGTCAAAACGAATTCCATCGATCGATCGTTGAATTTCGTAGCCATTCAATTGTTCTTCATTTAGGCTTTTCCAATCTAATTGAATGAAATCATTTTTCGGCTTTACTTCAAAACTACTGAGTTCAACAGGAAGAGGGCCTATGTTTGGGGAACTTACCCAAACGGAATAAGAACGAGCTGGTAATTCAATATAGATTTGATTTGATCCATTCACTAATGCATATTCAAAATTAGAGTTCCCGAGTATATCAATAAGCGTGTCTCCAACGGATAAATTAGTCATATCGATTCCATGATCCAACTGTAATGCTTCACCTGCAAAGTTGATCGCTACGACCACTTCTTTTCCAGCGATTCCGCCAGAGAGTTGATAGAGTAGCGTAGTATTATCAAAACCTCCGATATAGTTACTGCTGTATGGTGTCCCAAATCGATTTAAGTAATCCGCACTTCCTGATTGATAAATATAATCTTTGTGTACTTGAATCAAATCGTCGATCTCATTTTTCAAAAAAGAACTAGGAGCATTTGGAACATTTGCCTGCCAGTAATCCGGATAAAATACGCACGGAAGTCCAACTTGATTATTGGTCAAAATATAAGCATAAGCTAACATTGGATCGTTTTGTACAGGTTGATCGGCATCTCTGAAATCATGATTGTTTACAAACGTAACTACATTGAATCCAGTGGTAGAAGTAGATTCTACAATCCCAGAATTAAATACATTTCGAGCATCATATCCAAAGGCATCACAAGCATCTTTTAGTGAAGCTCTCAAAGCAAAATCAAATACTCGAACATCAATTGCGTTCTTAGTATCCGTATCCATGTTGGCTTCTACATCCGTTACCCAGCTGGCTAGTGTACTCGCATTATTATCGAAAAATTCTCCCACAACCATCCCCGGATCAATGGCATTGTCATGCAAGTAATCCATTAGATCTCCAGTAAATGCATTATCAAAATGTTTAACGGCATCCATTCTAAAACCACGAATACCTACATCATCCCAAAGCCATTTTGACCATACATTAAGACTGTCTGCTGTACTCTGAACAGATTGATCATAATCATAAAAAAACCATAACCAATCCCAGTCTCCATTGAGTTGTGTGGGATTACCGTTAGGTTTGAAATTGGTGTAATTCATTCCTCCTCGACCACTTGGCATACTTGTGAAATCGGTATAGGTTTGATAAGCAATTTGGCTTTGAATATCAGAGCTTCCATCCCACAAACCGATTATATAATGGTCGGAATAATTACCATTTGGATTAGTCATATAAATGAAAAGAGTGTCACCACTTGCATTAAAATCACTGGCTCCAATACTTAGTTGAAATTCATCAATTCCACAAGCACCAGTGCAGCTTCCAACATCATCAATATTTGCGATCATATCAATACCTAACTGGATTGTATTATTTCCTTGGCCACAATCTCCACCACCGTTTCCACTACCCGTTTCGTCTTCATTTTGTTCGGGCAAACCTTGATAGCCAGTTGTTTGTGTTTCGGTATAAAATTTATATTGTTTGTTGTAATAATTTGGATGCTTTGAAGCGGACCTGATTTTAAAATAATAAGTCCCTGCACCATTGCCTGAACTTCCACCCAGAGGGAGGTAACAACGATACCTGTCCGAAGGAAATGCATTATCTCCGGCATTTACTTTTGTACAAGTAAAGTTTTCAATCCATCCTTCTACACTAATGTTATCTTCTGGAATACCACCGTCTCTATGGTTGTAGACGACGTCAGCAACGGGATTGATTCCATTATTGTTAAAAGCAGAAATGACTGCATCAACTTCGGTTCTTGTTCCGAAGCCAGTCGCCCCTTGACTTGGAATACCTAGATCATAAAGATCTTTGGGATCATATCCGTTAGAACCACTTCCGAAACTTGCACGAGAAAGCGGAGGAAGCCAAACATAATTAAAACCTGCCGTACCCAATGCTGCAGCTTTTTCATTAAGGGTGTCTGCCCAATTAAAGCCATTAGCAGTTTTTGGATAATCCCAATACCAGCCTTGCATCATAAAGTCTTGAGAAAATATAGATTGGGAGTATATTGAGAGTAATAAAATAAAGACTGTTTTTGTGAGTGTTTGCATAATTGAAATATAAAAAGTCAAAAGAAACTTTAAATTTTAAGCGTGTAAAAGTAAGATAAAACATTTTATTGAAATTTCATTGTTCTAGAAATTCTGTCTAACATGTTTCTACAAATTGGAAAAAAAATATTATGTTTATAGGCTACAAACATAACCCCTCTCTTAGAAATTAGATTTTCATTTAAAAAAATAGAATTATGAACAAAAAATTACTTTTTAAAAGTTTGATGGTTTTTATTTTTAGTTTCTCTGGCTTGAATGCTTTTGCTGCGATTGATTGGGTAGGAAATATGTTTCCAAGTTCTGGTTCCTCAACGACGATAACAGAAGGTACGGATCATACCGTATATGTTCAGGTTTATAAAGATGGAGTTACAAACTCTGCGGGGCAGGGGGCAGGAATAATGTGTGAGTTATATTATGGAGATGTAGATGCTTTTGGAATGCCTTGGAATAATGTATTTACACAAGCTATGACTTATAATGTAGACATAGGTAATAATGATGAGTATCAAGCTACCATCGCACCAGGTGCTAATCTTTATGAATTAACTTGTAGGTGTTCAGATGATGGAGGAACTTCTTGGACTTTCGCTGATCTTCCAAGTGGAAATGCAATGCTAACAGTTGATGCTTCTTTGCCCGTTGAATTGTCTGATTTTTCTGCATATCAAAAAGCGAATGAAGTTGAATTGCATTGGATTACTCAAAATGAAATTGCTAATAGATTTTTTGCAATTGAAAAATCAATTGATTTAAGATCATGGGAAATTATTACAGAAATAGAAGGGCAGGGGACCTTTTATTTTGAGCAAGAATATAATTTTATAGATGAAAATCCTTATCAAGGACTCAATTACTATCGCCTTAAACAAGTAGATTTCAATGGCGACTACTCCTATTCTGAAACCATTAGTATTGAGTTTCGAAAATCTGGAATCAATGTTTTCCCAAATCCTATTGACGAATTTTTAAATATAAACTTAGAAGCAACAAGAGATGCAACAGTGGAGATTTTCAATTTGCATGGCCAATTAATTCAATTTGTAAATATTGAAAACGAAGATAACGAAGCGATTAATATGCTAGGTTTGAATAGTGGAGTTTACTTAATAAGAGTGATAGATAAAAGTGGTTTTCAGCTTTTTAATGAAATGATTATTAAAAGATAAAATTGGATTCTCCTAAATAAAAAAAACTGCGCATTTTTAAGATGTGCAGCTTTTTTTATTTGAGAATATTCAGTTTTTAAAATGAAAAACTTGATGTTTCTATCGATATTGAATCACCTCATCTGACTCATCTGGCGTATGCATATTGCCAAAGTTGAGGGTATAAGTTCCATCTGGATTTTCTATTTTCCATTCTCGATCTTCCAAGTCTTTTCCAAAATTAAGAACAATTTGAGGTTCCATTCTTGAAGCATTAAAAAAGCATTCTTTAAAATATCGGCCTTCATCTTTGATTGACATTCCGCTAGGAGTCAAGGTTAGATTATTCAGTATTTCATCAATTCCTAACCTGGTGATATAAGGATTGCCTTCAAAAAGAAGGTTTCTTTGAATCGTTTTTCCAGGAACAACAAAAGCTGCATCGACAGTAGTTTCGGCTTTTGCAATACAATTGATTTCGTAATTTACAGTAGTCAGGTAGTCATTGAAAGGTCCTTTTACTATGAAACTACTATTGAGTAAAACAACATCTTTTTTGCTAGGATTATCAAGTTTAGCTTTAAATTTTAAAGTTTTGAGTACCCGTTTGGTATTGCTTTTTTTCTTTACAAAACCGACTCCTTCAGTTACTGCAGCAATCTGGATTTTATCCTGAGCTCCATTATCATTCAATTTGATCTCTACAGGTAAGCCATTTTTTTGAAATCCTTTTGCCATGGCCAAAATCTCACGATAAGTTTTTCCTTCAACCGTATAATTGAAATAATCTCTTTGACGAATAATTGCGTAGTTGATTAAAAACAAATCTGCATCTGATACGTCTTCTGCTTTGATCAATAATTTGTAATCCATCTTCTCATAGAAAATGTACTGCATTTTCTTATCGAGAATACTACTTGGTGTGCAGGCGATAAAAAAAACTAAGGGTAATAATGCTATAAAATTTTTCATGCGCAAAACTAATAAAGAATTTAAAACCTTCGTTAAAATTGTAATACACTTTTGACAAGGTTTCCGAATTTTACTTTTGATAGAACTATTTGGGCAGATTTATAAAGTTTCTCAGCTTTTATGTAATTTCGTGCATAATTAAAAGACTATGGTAGATCCAGTTGAAAAAAAAGCAAGTCCAGCATTCCGTTTTAAACAATTTTCTATTGAACAAGAGGATTGCAGCATGAAAGTAGGTACAGATGGTATCCTCTTAGGGGCGTGGACGGCTGTTAATGATGCTGAACGAATTCTAGATATTGGGACGGGGACAGGTTTAATAGCTATGATGCTTGCTCAGAGGTCCGAGGCAAATATACATGCAGTAGAGGTAGATGAAATTGCTAGCCGACAAGCTGCTTTGAATTTTGAAAAGACCCCTTGGTCAGATAGATTGGAGGTTTTTCATGATTCTATCCAAGATTATGCACGATCGTATCGAAGAACCTATGATTTGATAGTCAGTAATCCTCCTTTCTTTACAGGGGGAGTATTTTCAGCAAATCAAGGTCGAGCAAGTGTTCGGCATACCGTTAAATTGCCAAATGGAGATTTGTTAAGTGCTGCAAGAAACCTTTTGACGAAAGATGGAAGATTTTGTGTTGTATTACCAATGATTGAGGGGATGAGATTCCAGGAAATGGCGAATAATTACGGTTTATATTGTAATAAAGTAACAGAAGTTAGCCCAATTAAAGGGAAAAAAGCTAATCGGATGCTCATGCAGTTCGAGAAAAATGAAAAAGTGTTGGCCAAAGATGAATTTGTGGTATGGGAAAAAGAAGGTCAGTATTCAAAAGCGCAGATTGAATTGACGAAAGATTTTTATTTGGATATGTAATATTAGGGGCAAAATCTGGACAAAAAAGAAGGCAAATCGGTTTACAACCGATTTGCCATTTTTTTTAATTACCAATGTTTTTAGGACAACATTTAAAAAGGGAAACGATCCTTCTATCATTTCCCTTTTTAATCCTATTCCATACCCATGCTTACTTTTGCAGTGTTATCTAGTATGATTGATCGAGCTAGATCTAGAATAGTTGTGTCCTTCAAATTTACGATTCCACCATGAGGTCCAGGTTGGATGTGTTTCCCGATTATACCGCCATCAGAATACTTCTTAGCGCCGAAGTAATTTCTTACTGTTTGAGGCTCTAATTGTAGTTCGTCGGCAATGCGGTCAACGCTACCAGTTGGAAGTTGGTGTTTGATTTGACGTAATTCTCTGAAGGTAATGTTCATAATAGGTAATAATTTAATATGATTAGGAAATCTGTGGAATGCGTATATAATTATTATACTGGAAAATTAGAGAATTTAAAACTATTATCAAAGTATAACTGTAATAAAATTACATTAAATTTCGAGAAAAGTGCAAAGTTAACAATTAAATTTTATGTCTGCTTTTCCTGTAATTTAGCATTAATAAACTATAATGAGAATGTATTTAATGTGACTGGACACTTATTTAAATGAGATTTGGATAGGAAATAGAAGTATATTGTTCTGGTTTTGTTACAAATTGCTATTACCAAAGGCCTCATTGCCTTAGTCAATATTACAATCAATAACAATCTAGAATTCTAAAAATAAAATGCAATTTTTGAATTAGTTTAACAACTCTTTGAGCTTGGAATGATATAAAGGTGACTCGCCAATATTATTATGTCCAGCACCTTCAATAGTTGTAAGTGTAGAATCTGGTTTACCCGTTTTTTTTGCAAGCGCAACCGCATGTTTGTATGGTGTTAGGAGGTCGTGAGTTCCAGCAAAAATATGGATAGGACATTTTAGTTTTTTCATTTTGGCGATACTTCGTAATTGGTATTTCATCAACCATTTTACTGGAACTATTGGAACGGTTCTATTGGCCATTCCGAGCATACTCGTATAAGGTGTTTCAAGAATGAGAATTTTAGCATTTACCTGTGTCGCTAGTTCTGTACCTATTCCAGTGCCAAGAGATCTTCCATAAATTACAATTTGAGAAACTTGCCACTTGGTTTTTAAATAATCGTAGACTAATCGAGCATCGAGATACAAGCCTTTTTCACTCAAGGTACCTGTACTTTTTCCATAAGTTCGATAATCAGGCATAAATACATCAAATCCGAGACGGGTAAAATCTTCTGCAACACCGCCCCAGCTTTCTAAAGCTTGGGAATTTCCATGAAAATAGAGTATTACGCCTTTAGGATTAGGAGTTTTAAAATGTAAAGCATGGATTTTTCCTCCATCTATAGGGAAATAGATTTCTTCAAAATCACTGTATTCATTGAAAGGGTAGTCTGAAGCTAGTTTGGTAGGCTTAAATATTAAGCTTTCTTGCTTCCAATATAGAAATGCACAAAGCAATAGATAACCTATTGCAATAAATATTAATGTATCGACTAACATCCTTCCTTTTTTGAGTGATCAGTGTTATTTTTAGCTTTTCAAGACCAAAAGTATGTTTTAAGAATTGTTTTGTCGCCTTATTACACGTATTTTATGCTTCCTTCGTTTATAAGTTGATCAATTTCAGCTATTTTGCAAACCAAGAACCTTTTATAATATGAAATCAATCTACAGTATCCTTTTGTTTTCAATCCTTACGTTTTTTGCTCAAGCTCAAAAAACAGCCACTCCAGCCGCGGATGAAAGATTAATTGAAGCTTACGGTCCGGAATACATTAACACTTTACAGACTGAAAATCCCTTTTTGATCAAAAGGTGGAATTTTTATCTAGATAATGCTTTTATTATAACTGAAGCGAACCCTGATAAAAAAATTGCTAAAAAGTCAATAAGTATAGCAGATCTTGATAAAATTAATATCCTCAAATTGGAAAAAGAGCAAAAAATGACAAGATCTTGGGATCTTCCAATTGCTTATCAAATTGAGAATACCAATAAACTGCTAATCTATCATTCTGGAAAAGAGTTTAATAAAAAATTAAAAGCTTATTTGAAGCAGTAAAATGTTTGATCTGGTTTGCGGTTTAGGGAATTTAAACGTAATTTTATGACGCTTCCCACTAAAGAACTACCCTGATCTTTTATTTCCTGTTTTCTATGAAGAATTGAACTTGAGGTTTCGATTCTGTCTGTGTGCCGAATATTTCCCGTGTCCTTCCAGTCAAAGATTGGAATCTTACAATGTATTTAACAAAAAAACTAAAACTTAATATGAGAAGTCTATCTCTTCTTACTATTTTCTTTTTATTAAGTCTGAATGTCTCTGGGCAAACCTTTATCATGGATGGAAGTCCAGTTGATGCCTGTAGCGGCTTCTTCACTGATAGTGGAGGAGGTAGTGGAGATTACGGACCTAATGAAAACTTTACAACAACAATTTGTTCTGACGGTAGTTCTGGAACCCATATTCAACTGGTCTTCTCAGGAGTTGATATTGCTGCAGGTGATCAACTTTGTTTCTTTGACGGATCAGATGTAACGGCTCCTCAATTGGGTTGTCATGATGACTTTGACCCAGGAGAACCTTTTATTGCTCAAGCAACGGCTGTTAATACAGGTGGTTGTTTGACCGTAACTTTTAATTCTAATGGTACAGGTCAAAGTGCAGGGTGGAGTGCGGATTTAAATTGTATTCCTTCTTGTCAAACGATCCTTGCTAGTTTTGTGAGCACAGACCCTGTAGTCAGTCCACCAGATACAGGTTATATAGACGTTTGTCCAGGAGATCGAGTTTTTCTTAATGCAGAAGGAATATATCCACAAGATGGAATAATCTATAATCATTCTGATGCAACTTCAAGTTTCTTTTGGGATTTTGGAGATGGCTCTACAGCAGTTGGTCCAAACACTTCCCATATCTATGAAGAATCAGGAGGATATATAATCCAGTTGACCATTGAGGATCAATTGGGGTGTAAAAATTCAAATTTTATTTCTCAAAGAGTCCGAGTTTCTACCTTACCTGATTTTACTTTAGCAGAAAATCTTCCTGATGAACTTTGTACAGGAGATACCATCTCATTAAGTGCAAATGTTGCAAGTGTAGATTCGACAAGTGATGTTTCTGTAGTTGCTGTTGAAGGAGGCTTTCCTACTGGAGGAGTTAGGTCTGATTCTTTAGCACTACCAGATGGTGTTGGAACTCCGTATTCAACAAGTATCGTATTTGATGGCTTTTCACCTGGACAGACTTTAACAAGTATTGATGACTTACTTGGTGTCTGTGTCAATATGGAACATTCATTTCTGGGTGATTTACAAATAGAATTAACCTGTCCAGATGGAACCACTGTAGTTTTACAACAATTTATTACTTCAGGAGGTTGCTTTCTTGGAGAGCCTATTGATGGTGATGGAACCAATCCAATTCCTGGTGTAGGATATGATTATTGTTGGACCTCAGATGCTCCGAACCCAGACTGGATAACATACTGTAATCAAAATGGCGGAACATTACCTGCTGGTGATTATAGTGCTTTTGGAAATTTAGAAGATTTTTTGGGTTGTCCTTTAAATGGAGAATGGACCATAACGATAACAGATTTATGGGCAAGTGATAATGGATATATCTTCGAGTGGAGTATTGATTTCAATCCTGATTTATATCCTGATCTCGAAACCTTTACACCTGAAATAATAGATTGGACTTGGGAACAAAATTCTACTTTGATTTATCATTCTAATGATTCCATTGTAGCTGAGTTATTGAATGCTGGAAATCCTAGCTATACTTTTAGTGTAACTAATGATTATGGTTGTACTTCAGATACTACTTTAGTAGTAAATGTTTTACCACCAACTCATCCTAGTTGTTATTCTTGTGAAACAGATAACGGGCCTGAAAATTCATTGAGTGATAGTACGATTTGTAATGGAGATATGGTCATGTTCGATGCTTCTCCAGATGATCCATTAGAATCTCTGCAAGTTCCCTTCGCCGCTTTTTCAAATACTGAATTTGATGCTTCGACTTTTCCTCCTGGAAGTCCTATTGAATCGGCAATTGAGATTAGCTATATAAATCCTTTAGTACTTACTGATATTACTCAGATAGAATCAGTTTGTTTTAATATAGAACATAGTAGCGATGGAGATGTCGAAGTAAGATTACAAGCGCCCAATGGAACGATTATAGAATTGACAACAGATAATGGAGGAAATGGTGATGATTATACTTCTACTTGTTTTACACCGACAGCTATAAATCCGATAACTGGTGGTACTGCTCCATTTACTGGAGACTGGCAACCAGAAGGAAACTGGGCAGATTTAATTGGTTCAGATATAAATGGACCATGGACGCTTTTAGTAGCAGATGATCAAAATGGTTTTAGTGGAACATTTTTAGATTGGACCATTACCTTTAATATGGAAAACGAAGCCAATTATTTTTGGACAAATGGTGCTTCTCTTTCTTGTGATAATTGCCCTGATCCTACGGCCTCACCAAGTGTGACAACAGAATATATTGTAAATGGCGTTGACTTTTTTGGATGCACAATATCAGATACAGTAACCATAGAAGTATTGTCTGCATTTCCTGCACCAAGTTTGGTTTGTGGCTTAGCCGATTCTGGAAATTTAACGATTGATTGGGCAGCAATACCGGGAGCTACGGATTATGAAGTAAGTCTTGATGGTGGAGCGACTTGGATACCTGCTAATGGAATATTATCTCATACCATTTCTGGTTTGAGTAATGGAGATGGTGTAAATATTTTAGTACAAGTGGTGTCTAATAATTCGAATTGTCCACCATTAGTTGCAGATCTTGAATGCTTCTATGTAGAAGGTTGTTCTATGGTTTTAGATACGAGTGCTACCATTCCACCTTCTTGTTGGAATACTATGGATGCGTCTGTATTTTTATCAACATCAAATGCTCAATCACCGGTTACTTATTCAATAGATGGTGGTGCTGATCAAGGTCCAAATATCACTGGAGTTTCAGCAGGAGTACATACGGTAATTGCTACCGATGATGTTGGATGTATGGATACAATTACTTTTACAATTACATCACCTGATACCATTTTCCTAACATTGGCAACAGACTCTATTAGTTGTAATGGTGAATGTGATGGTCAATCGGTTGCAATGGCAACCGGAGGAACCGGAGGTATAAATTATGTATGGAATACAGTACCTGCAACTTTTGATGCAACTGCTGCTAATTTATGTTTTGGAAATTACGCGGTTACTGCAACAGATGGAAATGGATGTTCAATATCAGACAATACAACAATACCTCAACCAATCAATTTATTAATTACCTCTATTATTACAAATAATATTACCTGCTTTGGAGCAATGAATGGGGATATTACGATTACTCCTTTTGGAGGATCACCACCTTATTCTTATCAATGGGATGATCCGATGGCTCAGACTACAGCAACAGCTAGTAATTTAGGTCCAGGTGTTTTCAATGTTACCGTTACAGATAATAATGGTTGTACTGTAATAGGAAATGCCGGAGTTTTCGAACCAATGTCTACCTTAATGGCAAATGTTGTTCAGACTGTTGTAGGTTGTAATGGTGCTATGGCAGGAGAAGCTCAAGTGAATCCAACTGGAGGAACTCAACCTTATACTTTTGAATGGAGCAATGGAGATTTGACAGATGTGGCTACTTCTCTTGATGGAATACTTTATGATGTGACGGTAACAGATGCAAATGGATGTACAGCTGTTCCTGATATAACTATTACTGAATTAGATCCGATTGTGATCGTTCTTGATGGAAATGATCCAATTTGTTTTGGAGGAATGGATGGAGATGTATCTATTGTTTCTGTAAATGGTGGAGCAGGTGGATTTACTTTTGAATGGAATACAAATCCTCCTCAAACAGGAATGAGTCTTTCCAATGTTCCAGGTGGAACTTACATATTGACGGTAACGGATATGGATGGATGTTCAGCGATGCAGTCTATTGTTTTAGATGACCCTAATGCAATTCAAATTACAATGTCATCAAACGATGCAACTTGTAATAATTTTAATGATGGTGAAGCTTTAGTTGCCAATGTTTCTGGAGGTATGCCTGGCTATACTTATCAATGGGATAATAATGCTGGAAATCAAACGACACAGACAGCAACTAATTTGTCAACGGGGACTTATTTTGTAACCGTTTCTGATGTGAATGGTTGTTCTTCTACGGCTAGTGTTGACGTGTCAGAACCGAACCCAATGACTTTGGTTTTAAATTCTAGTGATAACTTTTGCCCAGGTCAAAATGATGGTTTTGTAAATTTACAAGTTATCGGAGGAACACCAAATTATACCTATTTATGGGAAGATGGAGAGACGACTCAAAATATTGATTCCTTGTATTCTGGAACTTATCTAGTTACAGTTACTGATGGAAATGGATGTTTTGTTATAGATAGCGCAGCAGTAAATGGACCACCACCTTTGCAAGCAGATATTGATGTTGAGGCGGTTAGTTGTTTTGGAGAAAACGACGGATCTATCGTCATCACATTAAATGGTGGTCAGCCTCCATATCAATTTAGTACTGATAATATTGAATTCTCTGGTTCCAATATTTTGATTGGATTAGTGACTGGAGATTATAATTTATATGCGGTTGATGGAAATGGATGTACTTGGGCTTCTCAAGCTTTTGTAGATAGTCCTGATGAGTTTTCTGTAAATGCTGGAGATGATGAAGAGATAACTTTGGGAGAAACAATTCAGTTGTCGCCTTCTCAAAGTAATGGTGTCGGTTCAGTAGATTACAGTTGGTCAGAACCTTATGTTGGAACTTTAGATTGTCCTGATTTAGACTCCTTAGACTTGTCTTGTGATAGGCCAAATGCTAATCCTGAAAACACCATTACCTATGAGGTTTATGGAGTTGATGATAATGGATGTGAAGACACTGACTTTATTAGAGTTCGTGTTCTGAAAGATAGAGATGTATATGTGCCTACAGGGTTTACACCTAATGGTGATGGGACAAATGATGTATTACAAGTTCATGGTCCAGAAGGTACTGTAGTTAAGATGTTCCGTGTCTTTGATCGATGGGGAGATTTGGTTTACGAATATAATGGAGATGCTGATTTAGGAACAGATCCAGATATCTTGGTTAATGACCCAGTCTTTGGTTGGGATGGTAATTTTAGAGAACAGGCAATGAATCCAGCTGTATTTGTATGGTACGTGGAAGTAGAATATGTTGATGGATTTAGAGATATTTTTAAAGGAAATACAACTTTAATTAGATAATGTTGAATTGACAAATAATCGACTTTTGCTAATTTAGCTTAGATAATATTAATGAATGTTTTTAATTTGGGTGAATAGTTTTTAATGATTGACCTGTAATAATAATAACTATGAATTTTAGATTTACACTTTCGTTTGTTTTTGCGATCTTTTTTCAAATAGGATTTACGGTTGATGCAGAAGCTCAGGATGCGCGGTTTTCTCAGTTTTATGCTGCTCCTTCTCAGTTGAATCCTGCAATGACTGGTGTCTTTGAGGGGAAATGGAGATTCCATGCAAATTACCGAGAACAATGGAATAGTATTTTAGAAACAAATCCATTTAGAACTATTGCTGCTGGTTATGATATGCGATTTCGAATTGTTGGTTCTGATTATTTAGCAATTGGACTTAACGTGATGCAGGATGAAGCAGGGCAATCTCATTTTAATACAAAAAAAGTTGGACTTTCAGCTGCTTATTTAAAACAAGTAGGTGGTGGTGGATACAGAACAGCGGACCAATATTTGGTTGCTGCTGGTTCCTTTGGATTCGGGCAAAATAGTAT
>CAKZTD010000105.1 GCA_937921595.1 uncultured Saprospiraceae bacterium | reverse complement strand
ATCAATTGATTCAGCCAGTTGATACTTGTCCCAGTCACTATCTCTAAACATCTGCCAATACTTTCTTCTTATGTTTTTGTTTTGACCTGATAAGCAGATCTCAAAAGACAATACCTTATGATTAAGGATGATAACAAACTTCAGTTTCTGCTTTTTCAACTCCTCTGTGGTCAGAGAAAAATAGGAATAATCAGGGTTCCCTTGATAAATGCTACCAAGCTTGAAAACTGTGTCGTATTCTTTGTGAAAGAACAACCTCAGTTCCTTCATATAGTTGATCAGTAGGTGATAATCCATGGCTCTTCATTTTATTCTTTGCAATTACTTGGAGAATAGATATTTGGTCGATTCTTGAAACCCCATTCTCATCTATAGCATCAACACAATCATTATTCAGAGAATATGCGCAAAAACGAAAATAGGAACAATTGGATATAAATTTTAAGAATTGCACTATTGGAAGTAAAATAAAGTCACTACCCATAACACATGATAATGATGGCATACCATACTGGATTCACCATATGTCATAATTCCGTTCAGCCTCCTTTGATTACACCAATGAGTGTTTGATAAAACATGAATAATTAAATCATTCTTTTACTTAAATTTTTTAAATTACAACAGATTATACAACCGAATTTCCTATGACTTTAACTTTAGAAAGAATGCCTTACAGAAGTTTGCTAATATTGATAATCAGTTGTTTTATAGCTTGTACACCTAATCAAACTCCCGAGATTACATCACAACAAGATGATATAAATTTTGATTATCCAATAAAGCCGGTTGCCTTCACCGAAGTGAACATTAATGATAATTTTTGGGCGCCACGTCTGAGGACTAATAGGAAAGTGACCATACCATATAATTTTGAAAAATGTGAAGAAACCGGTCGATTAAGAAACTTTGCAATAGCCGGTGGATTGGAAGAAGGTAAATTTGAAGGGATTTTTTTTAATGACTCCGATGTCTTTAAGGTGATTGAAGGCGCTAGTTATTCTCTACAAGTGTACGATGATCCTGAATTGGAAACTTATCTGGATGATTTAATCAGCAAAATAGCTGCTGCTCAGGAAGAGGATGGCTATTTATACACTAATCGAACCATTGATCCATCTAAAGCTGAAGACGGAGGTGGTGAGGAGAGATGGACAAATTTGAAGGTATATCATGAGCTTTACAATGTAGGACATTTGTATGAAGCTGCTGTAGCACATTTTCAAGCTACCGGTAAGCGGAGCCTTTTAAACGTGGCCCTTAAAAATGCAGATTTGATCGACGAGGTATTTGGTCCTGGAAAGAATATGGGTGTTCCCGGCCATCAGGAAATGGAAATGGGCTTGGTTAAATTGTATAGGGTAACAAACCAGTTAAAATACTTGGACCTTGCGAAATTCTTCGTTGATCAACGCGGGAATGCTGAAGGGCATGAGCTTTTTGGTAAATATGCACAAGATCATCTTCCATTGGCTGAACAAGAAGAAGCTGTAGGTCATTCTGTTAGGGCGTGTTATTACTATGCCGGGGCAACAGATGTTGCAGCATTGACCAGAGAAACAGCCTATGATGGCGCTTTGAACAAGATATGGAAGGATATAGTCCATGAGAAAATTTATCTCACCGGTGGAATTGGTGCGGAACCAAAGCATGAAGGATTTGGTCCTGATTATGAATTACCCAATACGACAGCGTATACAGAGACTTGTGCTGCGATAGCATTGATGCTCTGGAATCATCGAATGTTTTTGAGGACTGGAGAAGTAAAATACATGGATGTTTTTGAAAGAACCTTGTACAATGGTTTTTTGGCGGGTGTTTCTTTCGAAGGCAATACTTTTTTCTATCCCAATCCTCTTGAATCTGATGGCGTTTCCAAATTCAATCAAGGGGTCTGTGGTAGATCACCATGGTTTGATTGCTCTTGTTGTCCTGTCAATGTTGTGCGTACATTGCCTTCCTTACCCGGATATATTTATGCAACAAAAGGCACAGATATTTATGTCAATCTTTATGTAGGCAATAGTGCAGAAATAGAGGTTGGAAATGAAAAATTGGAATTATCTCAGATTACAAATTATCCGTGGGACGGCAAGGTTGAAATCTCGATTGAAAACGAAATAAGCGTTGAAGCTAATTTAAAACTAAGAGTTCCTGGATGGGTTCGCAATGAAGTTATGGATGGAGGCCTTTATAAATTCGCAGATGATCATAATCCGGAAGTAACCGTTTCTGTTAATGGTGAAAAAATTGAAAAAAGTATAGATAAAGAATATATCTCAACAGGTTCTAGAAAATGGAAAAAAGGAGATAAAATAGAATTACAATTTGAAATGCCTGTGAGGAAAGTGATTAGTCATCAATTGGTAGCAGCTAATAAAGGTAAAATGGCCATTGAACGGGGTCCTTTAGTCTACTGTGCCGAAGCAGTAGATAATCCAAATGGGGTTATGAATATTAAGATGTCTGAAAACGACAACATGAATTTTCAATTTGCTAATGATTTATTTGACGGTACTGGAGAAATAATAAGTGATAAAGGTCTAACGGCAATACCGTATTATGCCTGGGCACATCGGGAAATGGGTGAGATGGCAGTGTGGTTAAGTAGAGAATAGTGCATCTAAGATATGAAGATGCATCAAAAACATTGTTAAAATCATATAGAGTATGCTAGTGTTCGTGCTAAACAACACAGAAGAACAACAGAATCTCTCACCAACAGAAGGAATCCTACTCATAAATCAAGTACTTCCCACGCACCTCCTCAAAAGCAGCTAAACCAGGCTGCCAAGAAGACTTGATGTCATCAGGACTCACGCCCTTCATCACTTGCTTTCTTAAAGCATCCGTACCTGCAAGCTTTTCAAAGAAGTTACTCTTCAAGAAGAA
>CAKZTD010000104.1 GCA_937921595.1 uncultured Saprospiraceae bacterium | reverse complement strand
TAAAAGCTGCTTCAGCATTCATCAATAAAACATCTGCATATCGAATCGCTCTGTAGTTAGAACCTCCATTAGGGTTAGGGTCACCAAAAGAAGCTTCGTCACTTTTGTTATTAAAATATTTTTTACAATAATAATCATGATCGAAACCAGTAGCTTCTTTCGTGAATTCTCCACGGTCTCCCATTTGATCTCCAACTCTAAAAACAGTAGCAGATAATCTCGGATCTTCAGCACCTTCTGCAAAAAACTCATCCACTAAATCTTGTGTTGGAAGATTAAATCCAAAACCTTCAAACTGTCCTCTGGCTCTTTGGAATACGTTTGTAAAAGTGCCTTCATTCGCAGCACCTTCTCCCCAGTTTCCTCCGGAGTCTTGCATGTATTGAATTTCGAAAACAGAACCTGGTCCGTTCTCTCCATCTCTTGTAAATATCCTTGCAAAATCTGCTTCAAGAAAATACTCATTAGAACTGATGATGTCTTCAGTCGCTCGCTTAGCTCCATCGTAATCCTCTTCCCATAAATATGCTTTTGCTAATAAAGCTTGAGCAGCTCCTTGGGTAATTCTTCCAAGATCAGCAGCAGCGTATTCACTTCTTTTTGACAATACAGGAATAGCATCATTTAAATCTGTAATAATAAAATCCCAAATCTGTTCCGCAGGAGTTCGCGGTAGATCAAATTCACTTGGAGCCAAAACGTGATCAATTAAAGGGATGTCACCAAAAACGGTAACTAAGTTATAATTAAACCAAGCTCTGATGAATTTTGCTTCACCAATAACTCTAGCTTTAAGCGTCTCGTCCATGTCAATTGGTGGTACTTTTTCAAGGACAACATTTGCTCGATTGATGCCTTGGAAATTTGCTTTCCACTCATCTCTAAGCAAATCACTATTGGTTGGACCTTCAAAATTCTCTAACTGAGAGAGTATGAAAACATCATTTGGACCGGAACCGCCTTTGTCCGTATCATCCGACATGACATCTCCCCAGAACCAACGAAAGTGACCAGCTGGAGAAAGTTCAAATTGTAAAGGAGCATAAGCAGCATTGACTGCTGCGATAGCATCTTCTCCTGTATTGTAAAAGTTATCCTCCGTTACTCCAACAATAGGGGATCTTTCTAGAAAATCATCTTGGCATCCTGTTGTAAAAACAAAAAGAAATAAGATGAGGCTTGTTATATTTTTAATATTCATGTCTAATTTTTTTAACCTTCGAGAGGTGTTTCTTTAAGTTTTTCTAAAATGCAACCTGAACACCTCCTAAGAAGGTTCTAGCTTGTGGATAAAAACCACGATCAATTCCTATGTCAAGTGAACCTCCAATCTGACCAATCTCAGGATCTAAACCGGAGTAGTTAGTGATTGTTAATAAATTTTGAGCAGAGAAATAAATTCTAAATTTGCTAAATTTCATTTTACTTAAAAGTGCTCTTGGAAGATTGTAACCAATCTGTACATTTTTTAATCGAATATAAGAACCATCTTCGATGAAACGATCAGAAACTCTTACGTTTTGGTTTGGATCACTAAGACTTACTCTTGGTTCTGAGTTAGAAGTTCCTGGTCCAGTCCAACGTTCTAAAACAGAAGCAGGACGATTCACAAAAGTAAAATCATAACGAACGGTTCCATTGTAAATATCATTTCCTTCAACACCTTGAATGAAAAAACTAAAATCAAAATCTTTGTATTCCAAACCTCCATTGATCGCATAGTTGAAATCCGGAATTGGATTTCCAATATAAGTTTGATCATCAAAGTCAATGACACCATCATCGTTTAAATCTTTAAAACGAATATCTCCAGGAGCTGTACTCTCATTTTGAAATGCATGACTTTCTACTTCTGCTGCTGTTTGGAAAAGACCATCAGTTACATAGCCATAGAAAGAAGCTACAGGTTGACCAACGTCTGTACGTGATGCGCTGGCATTTGCAGATTGAACATACCCCGCAAATACAGGGTCACCTCCAACACCAAGGCTCGTTATTTCATTTTTTGTAAAAGAAATATTTCCTCCAATAGAATAAGTTAAGTCACCTTTTCCTCCTCTGTATTCTGTTGAAAATTCCCAGCCTGTATTTTTCATACTGGCGATGTTTTGAATCGGAGGAGCGGTACCAGCAGTGAATGGGATGGGTGCAGCGTAAAGCATGTCGGAGGTTTGCTTGATATAATAATCGGTAGTAAAGTTTAATTTACCATTCCAAAACTCTACGTCTGCCCCAATATCTGTTTGAGTTATTGTTTCCCATTTTAAATCTGGATTAGCAGATACGATAGCTACACTTCCGTTCGTGATAATTTCTTCTGGGCCAAAGGTGTAGTTTTGACCAGAACGAACGACGGATGTAAAGCTGTAATCCCCAATTCTATTGTTCCCGTTTTGTCCCCAACTAGCCCTTAATTTTAAAAAGCTAATGGCGTCTACATTAAAAAATTCTTCCTTGTTAATAATCCAGCCTCCTGATACAGAAGGGAAATAACCATAGCGATTATTAACACCAAATCGAGAAGATCCATCAGCCCGAAATGTTGCGGATAATAAATATCTCTCTTTATAATCATAATTGACTCGACCAAAGTAGGAAAGCAATGAAGATTCAGATGCTCCAGAGTAAGTACTCTGAGAACTAATCGGATCAATGGTATTGCCAATGAAAGCATCTTCTATACTATTCGATGGTAAATTAGTATTGCTACCGCCGTTGAAATCATGTCGATTAGATTGAACTGTATTTCCAAGTGTAAAAGTGAAATCGTGATCTGCTCCAAATTGCTTGGTGTAATTCAATACGTTTTCCCACTGCCAGTTTTTCCAAGTATTATTTCCAAAAGAAACAGAGTTGATCAAACTTTTTTCCTGAGCAGGAGCATCACTTAAAATCGGATCATTACTCAGATCAAACTTTGGTCTGAAAATATTTTGAACCGCAAATGTCGCATCTAAACTGTAAGTTGATCTTAGCGAAAGATTATCAGATAATTTTAAAACTCCGAAAAGAGAACCAACGACTCTGTTGGTTGTCCACGTATCATATGTCTGTTCAATCGCATTGACTGGATTAGTGATGTCGGTGTCAGAATAATTAGAATAAGCAAAAGTGCCATCTCCTTTTCTGACCGGTGTTATCGGATCCATGTTTATTGCTCGAATCAATGGACTGTTGAATTCATTGTTCTCAGAAAGTCCATCTCTTTCTAGTTTTGTAAAACCTAAGGTATTTCCAACGGTCAACCAACTCTTAAGATCATGAGTAGAATTTAATCGAACCGTATATCTTTCAAAAGCAGCTTTGTCTCCTCCAATGATTCCTTGTTGTCCGAAGTAATTTGCAGTAACCGCATAAGTAGAAAGATCTGTTCCACCAGTGATTCCAATCTGATGACTTGTAATCGGTGCACTATCAAAAATTGCATCCTGCCAGTCTGTTCCTTCTCCAAGAATATCTGGATTAGAAAATTCAGGACGAGGAATTCTTCCAGCAGCAATATGAGCTTCATTCTGAATGATCGCATATTCTCTTGCATTAAGAAGGTTTAATTTTCGAGCAGCAGTTTGAACACCATAGTAAGATTCATAAGTAATCTTTCCTTGTTGATTTTTCTTTCCGCTTTTAGTGGTGATCAAGACAACCCCATTTGCTCCTCGTGAACCGTAGATTGCAGCAGAGGCCGCATCTTTTAAAATATTGATCGATTCAATATCGCTAGGATTTAGAAAATCTAAACCATCAGCAGGAACACCATCTACGATATAAAGAGGAGAACTATCATTGATGGTTCCTGTTCCTCGAATTTTGACAGAAAGAGCTGATCCCGGAGAGCCAGAATTCTGTGCAATTTGAACACCAGAGCTTCTACCTTGCAAAGCTTGTTCGACCCGCAAGACTGGCGTTTCTGTAATTTCTTCTGAAGTAACCACAGAAACAGAACCACTGATCTTACTCCGCTTTTGTGTTCCGTATCCAACAACGACCACTTCTTCAAGAATAGAAACATCTGGGCTGAGTGTAATATCAATCGTGCTTCGGCCGTCGACTGCGATTTTTTGAGATTTCATCCCTGTGTAAGAGATAGAAATGGTGGCTTCTTTTGAAGAGATATTAATGGTGTAATTACCATCAATATCTGTTACAACTCCCGACCCATTTTGAGATTCTTCATAAACTGTAGCGCCTATTACGCCTAAGTTGTCCTCTGAGGATATCACTTTCCCCCTCACAGTATGAGATTGGGCTGATACACTGAAGGCCATGAAAAAAATAAATGTGGTAATAAAAAGATGTTTTATCATATTTAGATATTTAGTACTCATTTTGTGAAAAATGGCTTCACAGGACCGAATTTGTCAATTAGTGTTTCGAAAAAATCGAATGCATGGATAACCAAATATTATTTTAATATTTTATCGAATACAGTAGTAAAATTATCAAAGCTTTCCCTTTTCTAAAAATAAAGCTGGTACATAAAGACACTCACTAATATTAAAAGTGATAAAAATGTCTGGCAACTAGTACACAAATGTTAATTATTGCTACCATTTTACTACTCATTTGTTTTTGTCTTCGTAGATTTAGGTTAAGTAGTCAAATAAAGTATGATGAGAGCATTTTTATTAGCCATATTAATCTTAGGTGGTGTTTGGGGACTTGATGCCCAAAACCCTAATATTGGTATTCCTTTTATCGATACTTACCCTAAAGATATATATCAATCTGGAGCTCAAAATAAGAAGATTCGCCAGGATGATAAAGGGATCATGTATTTCGCAAATAATAATGGGCTGATGTATTTCGATGGCCTGATATGGAAAACTTTCCCTTTACCGAATTTTACAATTGTAAGATCTATTGAAATAGCTGGAGATGGAAGTATCTATGTTGGAGGGCAAGATGAGGTAGGGAAATTTATACCGAATAGTAAAGGTGAACTTGTTTTTAAATCTTTAAAAAATATAATACCGGAGAATCATCGGAGTTTTGAAGATGTTTGGGAAATTACTGATATAAAAGACGAGGTATTTTTTCGAGCTTCTAAAAAATTGTATAAAATCAGCGGAAAAGCATGCAAGGTTTATGATGGTATAGGGATTTTGTTTTTAGCAAAGGCCGATGGGAAAGTGATGGTTCATGGCGAAAATGGGAATTTGTATTATCTCGAAAATGAGGTTTATAAAATAGTTGAAGGTTCTGAACAACTGCATGGGACTGTGGTTACAGAAATTCTTGAAACAGCAAATCATTCTATCATCGCTACCCAAAATGATGGCCTTTTTAAATTAAGTCAAAATAAAATCGAGCCTTGGAAAACAGATGCAGATGATTTTTTAAAAAAGAATCACATCATTTCTGGAGTGAGATCTCCAAAAGGACAATTGGTATTCGGGACAGATTTCGGTGGTGCACTCATCATGGATAAAAATGGAGAAAGTCAATTTCTTCTGGATAATAGTAATAGCCTTTTAAACAATAAAGTTGTCAGTACCTTTTTTGATCGTAGCCAAAACCTATGGCTGGGAGTAGATAATGGCATAAATTATATTCAAATAAATTCCCCTTTTAGTCGGATTTACCCAGATGGAGAATTGGAAGGTACTGGATTTGCAGCCAAGATATTTAAGGATAAAGTTTACCTCGGTACGAATAATGGTTTGTACGTCTCAGATTGGATGACACATTACCAGCCATTAAATCCTGTGGGGTTTGAATTGGTTGAAAATACTAAAGGACAGAATTGGGGTTTGGATATTGTAGGAGGCGAATTATTATTAGGCCATAATAAGGGGGCTTTTAGTATTGAAGGAAATAAGGGGACTAATATCTACAGTGAAACTGGAGTTTGGAATTTTGAAAAACTTAAAGCTGATCCCAATTATGCCATTGCAGGAACCTATCAGAATTTTTCTTTATTTAAAAATGAAAATGGTCGTTGGACCCATGCAAATGATTTTGGGGATTGGTTTGAATCCAGCCGGTTTGTTGAGGAAGATGAAGATGGAAATATATGGGTTTCACATCCTTATAAAGGGGTGTTTAAAATCCAATTAGAAGACGGTTTTACAAAATTAAAGGTAAAAAAATACGGAGCAGGTACAGGCTTGCCTTCTGATATCAGTAATCATCTTTTTAAAATTAAAAATGAAATTGTCTATTGTGGTGAAAAAGGAATCTTTCTATATAATGCAAAAGAAGATACTTTCCATCCTTATGAAAGATTCAATGATATATTTGGTGCAGATAAAAAAATTCGACGTTTCTTCGAAGCACCCAATGATGATATTTGGTATGTAACAGAGAATATTGGTGTGATCAGAATTCAGGATCGAGGTCTTGATAAGCAAATAAGTCAACAAGTTTTTCCGCAGTTTAAAAATCAATTAAATCCTGGATACGAATCCATTTATCCTTTCGATGATAAAAATGTTTTCATCACTTACGACAAAGGGTTTATTCATTACAATCCTTCTTTTCAAAATACAGTGGATTCTACTTTTGATGTGATTCTCAATGGCGTAACTTTAACCAATGCAGATAGTATCATTTTTTCAGGACATTTTAATGATAGTATTCAATCGTCGATACTAGCATCAGATCAGGATGCGGTTCAATTTAATTTTTCAGCAACAGATTATGTAGGTAAAAAATATTTGCACTACCGTCATTTTTTGGATGGCTATGAAAAGGATTGGTCGGATTGGTCCAATCTTAATTTTAAAGAGTACACCAACCTTTCTCCAGGTAAATATACATTTCAGGTTCAGGCTGAGAATCAAAGAGGAATCACCAGTTCTATTACTACTTACTCTTTTGAAATATTAGCACCGTGGTATGCCAGTAAAGTTGCCTTTGCAATTTATGGTTTGTTGGCTTTTTTATTGATAGGAGGAATTGTCAGAGCCTACCAGAAAAAATATTATGGACTGAAAGAAGATAGAGATCAGACCATAAAAAAATCGGCAGAAGCCATCGATAAACTTAAAGAGGAAAAAATAAAAGCGGAGTTAGAATACAAACAGAGAGAGTTGACATCGGCTACCATGCATGTTGTCCAAAAAAACGAAACACTGGTTAATATAAAGGAGCAACTTACTGCCTTGAAGAAAATGAATAAGGATCAACTTTTATCCAAAGAGATTCAAAAAATGATCAATATGCTCCAACAGGATGAAGTTATGGATGATGGTTGGGACCAATTTATGCTTCATTTTAGCCAACTACATGGAGATTATTACAATCGTCTAAAATCTAAATATTCAGAGTTAACTCCTAAAGACCTCAAGCTCTGTACCTACCTGCGAATGAACTTGTCTACTAAAGAAATGGCTTCCCTGTTAAACGTCACTACCCGAGGTATTGAAGCCAGTCGTTACCGTCTACGAAAGAAAATTAACCTTGATAAAGAGGAGAATTTGACAGAATTCTTAATGCGATTCTAGACTTCTCTTTCCTTCTCTAATTACCTTTAAACACAGCTGAGTAATAAAATAACACCATAAAAACTACCGGTGAGTGGTAATGTGGTAGGTATATATTAAACTGTATCGAGTTATTCTTGTTAACTATGTACTCTGTTAGGAATATATAGCAGACACTAATCTGAAAACTTAATTTCTTTAATTAAAAAAATTAACATGAAAAAAATTTACACCCTATTACTCTTTATTTCAATTTCTTTTACGGGCCTTATAGCGCAAATAGAAGGAACATGGAAGATTGCTCCTCAAGCTCAAGCACTAGCTGTTGGACCAGGAATGAATGATTTTTCTTGGTGGTCAAGTAGCGCAGGTGACGTAAATACTAGAGCTTGTTTTTTCGATGATCAATTTAAATTTAACGCAGACGGAAGTTTCGAAAATATCCAAGGAGGTGAGACTTGGTTGGAACCATGGCAAGGTGTTGACCCTGAAGCTTGTGGTGCTCCTATAGCACCGCATGACGGATCAAATGCAGCGACTTGGACTGACAACGGTAGCTCAATTACCATTACGGGAGTTGGAGCGCATTTAGGACTAGCAAAGGTTTTTGATACAGGTGAACTCGGATCTCCAGGTGAAGCTCCAGGTTCAATTACTTATCCTTATGTTATAGATGGTGATATAATGACGATCGATATCAACTACGGAGGAGCCGGAGGAGGATGGTGGCATTTTGTTTTACAAAAAGAAGGGGCTCCTGCAGGCGATGCTCAATCTATGCCTTTGACTTTTGAAGATGCAGGTACTGATTATGAAGTAATTGGCTTTGGAGAAGTAGCTGGAGAAATTATTACTAATCCAGATGCAAATGGAGAGAATACTTCTGCGACAGTTGCTCAGCTTTTTAAGCCAGAAAACGCTGAAGTATGGGGAGGTGCTACTTTTCCACTGAGTGAGGTGATTGACTTTTCTGCAAGTACTATGATTGAACTAAAATTTTGGTCTCCAAGAGCTGATGTTCCTGTTCTCTTAAAAATAGAAGACACGACTTCTCCTCCTGATGCAAATGGAAATCCTTCTGTTATTGCAGAAGTTATAGTTAATACAACCGTCGCAAATGCATGGGAGTTGTTGACTTTTGATATGTCTACTTTTGGAGCTTTTGATGCAAGCATTCCTTATAATCAAGTGATTGTATTTGGTGACTTTAATAATGCGGGAGTTGCTGGTGGAGAAACTTTTTATGTTGATAATATTGGAGTATTAGGAAGTGTAGCAATTGATGAAACAGAATTAGCAAAAGTAAAAATGACGGCGTACCCTAATCCAGCGGATCAGGTATTGAATGTTAATTTTGATATTCCAGTTTCTGGAAATGTGACCCTCACACTAGTTGACGTTTTAGGTAGAACAGCGCAAAACACTATCTTAGGAAACATCAATGCTGGTGTTTACACGGAGCAAGTTTCTGTTAACAGAATGGCTGGAGGAGCTTATGTTTTATTACTTAGATTAGATGGTCAATTGATCAAAACTCAGAACATTGTTGTTCGATAAGTAATACTATTCTGGCTTAAGCAGATACTTATAACAAGAAAATTAATTAAGAATAAGGCACTTTAGAATTTTCTAAAGTGCCTTTTTTATATTTGAATAGATAAGGGCAAAAAAATAGCAAAAATCAAATTAGAATTAAAAATGGCAATTTAATTAAAAAGAAATGGTATTAGGTATTCGGCATTATAGGACCCCGAATACCTAATACCGAATGCCGTTTTTTTTACATAGTTTTTTTTCAAAATAATAAGAACCCACTTTATATTGACCAAATGGTTTAACTTTAAACCTATCACTTTCTAAAATGAGAAAAATGAAACAATTCCTTCAACTGATGCTAAGTGTTTTTGTAATACTTACAATCACTTCTTGCCAAGAACAAAATATGACAACCAAAACGGATGATGCAGTCGGTCAAAAAGTCGAGGAACTTTTAAACAAGATGACCCTAGACGAAAAAGTTGGTCAGATGAATCAGTACAATGGTTTTTGGGAAGCAACGGGACCTGTGCCGGAAGGAGGTGATGCTAAGGCAAAATACGAACACCTTAAGACTGGAATGGTCGGTTCTGTTTTGAATGTAAAAGGAGCGGAGAATGTTCGTAAAATGCAAGAGACTGTGGTCAAGGAATCGCGTCTTGGAATTCCTTTGATCTTTGGTTATGATGTTATCCATGGACATAAAACACTTTCACCGGTTCCACTCGCAGAGTCTGCAAGTTGGGATTTGGCAGCGATTGAAAAGTCGGCAAGAGTTGCAGCGATAGAAGCTTCGGCTGTAGGAATCAATTGGACCTTCGCACCGATGATGGATATCTCAAGAGATGCAAGATGGGGTAGAGTGATGGAAGGAGGAGGAGAGGATCCTTACTTGGGAGGTTTGATTGCCGCAGCAAGAGTGAAAGGTTTTCAAGGAGATGATTTGACAAAAGATAATACGATTGCAGCTTGTGCTAAACACTTTGCTGGGTATGGTTTTTCAGAAGCAGGAAGAGATTATAATACGGTTGATGTTGGAACGTCTACTTTGTACAATGTAATTTTTCCACCATTTCAGGCAGCAATAGATGCGGATGTAAAAACAGTCATGAATTCTTTCAATGTTTTAAATGGAATTCCAGCTACCGCCGATGAATGGTTAATGCGAGATATTTTAAAAAAGAAATGGGGGTTTGAAGGTTTTGTGATTTCTGATTGGGGCTCAGGAAAAGAAATGATTGATCATGGATTTGCTAGGGATTTGGAACACGTTGCAGAGCTTGCTACTAATTCTGGTTCAGATATGGATATGGAATCTACTGCAAATGTGAAACACTTAAAAGCTTTAGTAGAATCTGGAAAAGTAAAAGAGTCTACGATTGATGATGCCGTTCGAAGAATTTTACGCGTAAAATTCGAACTTGGTTTGATGGATGATCCTTACAAATATTGTAGCCCTGAAAGAGAAAAAGAATTGATTTACCATCCTGATCATCAGGCAGCAGCTTTGGACATGGCGAAGAAGTCTATCGTTTTATTAAAAAATGAAAACGGATTACTTCCGCTAAAAAAAGATCAAAAAAATATCGCTGTGATTGGTGCACTCGCAGATGATAAAAATAGCCCTTTGGGTTCTTGGAGAATTGGCTCAGATGATAACACGGCTATTTCTGTAACGGAAGGATTGAAAGCAATCAACAGTAATTTTAAATATGCTAAAGGAGCGGACTTGGTCGCTGGAGGACCTGTTAGTTTTATCAATGAATTAAAAATCAATGAAACAGATAAAAGCGGTTTCGCAGAAGCGGTAAATTTAGCCAAAGGATCAGAAGTTGTAATAATGGTTCTTGGTGAACATGGATTCCAAAGTGGAGAAGGAAGAAGTCGAGCTAAGCTTGATCTTCCAGGAGTGCAGCAAGAGTTATTGGAAACCGTTTATAAAGTAAATAAAAACATCGTTCTCGTTTTGATGAATGGTCGACCATTAACAATTCCTTGGGCCGCTGAAAATATTCCTGCAATTGTAGAAGGTTGGCAATTAGGTTCTCAAAGTGGAAATGCCATTGCTCAAATTTTATTCGGCGAGTATAATCCTTCTGGAAAATTGCCGATGAGTTTTCCTCGAAGCGTTGGACAAGTGCCACTTTATTATAATCACTTTAGCACTGGCCGACCGGGGCCAATTGACTTAGTATTTTGGACGCATTACGGAGATGAATCCAATACTCCATTATACCCATTTGGTTATGGTTTGAGTTATACCACTTTTGAGTATGGTGACCTAAAAATAGATGCGACGGATAATAAAAATATCAAAGTAAGTACAACCATTACAAATACAGGAAAAGTCGCTGGAGAAGAAGTTGCTCAATTATATATTCAAGATAAAGTCGGTAGCGTAGTTCGACCAGTAAAAGAACTTAAAGGTTTTGAGAAATTCAATCTTGAACCTGGAGCATCCAAAACTTTAGAATTTGTCCTCACCGAAAAAGAACTTGGTTTTTATGACAATCAAGGAAAATTTATCGTTGAGCCAGGAGATTTTAATGTCATGATTGGTACAAGTTCGGACAAAGGGTCAGAAGGTAGCTTTGTATTAAAAGCAATGAATGATGTAAAAAATTAAATTAGAAAGAGCGAATGAGCGGATGGAAAAATGAGTGAATAATGGATTTCGAATAATTTAAAGATTAACCTTAAAGAATTTGAGTTTCGATTATTCACTCATTCAATAATTTACTCCTTCTCTCATTTTTTATTCTATTCCGGCAACAGTACTGAGTCAATCATATGCACTACACCATTCGATTGAAACGCATCATAGGTTGAAACATTTGCGAAGTTTCCACTCTCATCTTTTAGGATTACATTCCGATCACCATTCATCACCGCAGTTAATTTATCTCCGCTCACTGTAGTCAAAACTGCTTTCCCATTTCCTTTTTTGATCGCATTGACAATAGACGCTGCATCAAACTTTCCAGCAACAACATGGTAAGTCAAAATCTTGGTCAAGGTTTTTTTGTTCTCAGGTTTCAATAAAGTAGTGACCGTTCCTTCGGGAAGATTTTCAAAAGCATCATTGACTGGAGCAAAAACGGTGAAAGGTCCGTCACTTTGTAAAGTGCTGACCAAACCAGCAGCCTGAACTGCAGCGACTAAAGTCGTAAGGTTTTTTGAATTAACAAGGTTAGAAACGATGTCCTTCTTTGGGTTGACCTCTGAATTTCCAATGATTATTGTTGAATTTTTTGAAGAGGAACTACACTGTGCTTGAGCATCATTCATAAAAAACAGACCCAATGCTGCGAAACTTAAAATAGCAATTAGCTTTTTCATTCTTTAGATTGTTAATGAAGTTTTAAAAACTTCGATGATTTAAATATAACAGAGGCCTCTGTTTTTTTAATGAATTCGAGATACATACGTGGCAAAGTTGGATTTGGATTTTTTGTTAAAATTTTACTGTTTTTAAACTTTTGTTTAATGTTCGTGTTGTTAAATGCGTTAAACGTTAAACAAAGTAAGGATTAATCTACTGTTTAACGAGATCTGTATTTTTAGACACCTCTTTAAATCGAATGATGCTAAACGAGCAACAGGTAATAGAACTTCTCCAGTCTGGGGATAAAAAAGCAATATCTTTGCTCTATGATCGATATTCAGCTGCTTTGTATGGAGTAGCTTGTCAGGTCGTAAAATCAGAAGAACTTGCTCAGGATGTACTTCAAGATGCTTTTATAAAAATCTGGAAAAACGCTTCAACATATAATCAATCAAAAGGAACTTTATTTACTTGGATGCTCAATATTACTCGGAATACTGCAATTGACAAAACACGATCAATACACTATCGGAATAGCGGAAAAGTCCAATCGATCGATCATTTCGTAAATAATGCAAGTGCAGTGTTTTCACATGAAATGAATGTCTCTCATATTGGGATTCGAAAAAAAACTGAAATTTTAGAAGAGAAGTATAGAACAATTATCGATTTAGTTTATTTTAATGGGTATACTCAGAAAGAAGTCTCCGAAGAATTAGGACTTCCGCTGGGAACTGTAAAGTCAAGAGTGAAAATAGCTTTACGAGAATTGCGAAGAGCACTTTCAGATAATACTGATGTTTCTATTGCAGAAAAAAAGTGTTAACTTAGGTAACAGCATTTTCAAAAAGCTTAATTGATTTGTTCGAAAAATATATTCAGTTATTTAGCTGAATATAAAATTTTAATCATTTTATAATTACAAATGGATATTCAAAAATTTTTAAATTCTGGAGTTGTCGAAAAATATGTTCTTGGTTTAGCAGACCCGGAAGATATGGATCGAGTGGAGCGGATGGCGAAGGATTATCCTGAAGTAAATAAGCATATTTGCAAAATGCAAAATTGTATGGAAGAGTATGCCGAGATGCATGCGATTCGTCCTCCTAAGCATTTGAAAAAAAGAATCCTTTCTAAATTAGAAGATGATGTAGTTGAGCCTCTGATCCCCGAATCGGAAACAGTTGTTTACCGTTTACCTCAGATTTGGAAATGGGGAGCAGGTATTGCTGCTATGATGATTGTGACGCTTGGTGGAGTAAGTTGGATGCTTTATCAAAATCAGAATGCAGCCTATAAAGACCTTGGTTTATTGGCAACTCAAATCAAACACTTGCAAGATGATCAACAAACATTGCAAACCAGCAATGAGATGATCCGTCAAAAATATTCGGTTTTAAAAGATGTAACGACTAAGCAGGTTCAACTCAAAGGATCGCAAATTGCACCACAAGCACTTGCTGTGGTTTATTGGAATCCCGATCACAATAAAGGCTATCTCAATATCGTCAATTTACCAAAATGTCCGAATGGTCACGCTTATCAAATGTGGGCGGATGTAAATGGAAAACACGTAAATATGGGTATGCTGAAAACTGATGAAAACGGTACGATTCTCCATACCATTCCTTATGTCAATGGAAGCCGCGGATTTGTAATCACCATGGAAGTTGAAGGTGGTAGTATTCATCCCAATACAGAAAAAATGTATGCGGTTGGTAATATTTAAGCTTACTAAACTTTTAAAATTTAGTAAACTTAAAATTCCAATTGACTAATACCTCCAAGACTTTAAATCTGCACCTGTAGGTGCTCGACTATTTACTTCCTTCGCCCATTTCGGAATAAACATCTGATGATATCTCAACCTTGAAATTGCATTAGGTTGACTATGGTCACCGTTCCAGCAATGTTCTGCTCGATCACCATAATCGACTTCACCATCGTAGTAAGGTTCGGTCGTTTTTTCTAAAAAATCTTCTGCAAGGTAAACCGCATTATTGAGGTAATAATTATCCATGTCGCCACAGTAGATTTTTACTTTGCCTTGAAGTTTTGGACCTAAGGTTTTCCAGTCTCGTTTCATGATATAAGTCAGATCGTAATTTTCTTTCCAGAATTTAGCAACATCCGGATTGATTTTTCCAGATACTTTGTCCCAGATTCTTTTTGGATAACCATCCGTGCCAACAGGGGAGTAAACCGCTTCCCAAATGTCGAATTGTCCACCGGAGCGACTATTTGTACCAAGGACTAATTCCTGATAATTCATGTCTCTAACGGAGGCTGTTACGTTCCCCAAATAATCTCTTTGAGCAGGAATGAGGCTCTGCTTAAAATCACTTTCTAAGTAATAAGCATTTTTATCTTTGTAAAGATCAAGGAGCATGTAAGCTCGAAAATCAATGGGATCTGGACAAGCTGCAAAACAGCCATTGTACTCGTCAGGATATAAAACTTGTGCAGCAAGTGCTTCCCATCCACCAGTAGATCCACCGTAAAGAAAGCGAGACCAACCTTCACCAATTCCACGAAATTGTTTTTCAATATAAGGTATCAATTCATGGGTTATGGCATCTCCGTAAGGGCCAAGATTTTCAGAATTGACAGCGTAAGAATCATCGTAGTATGGATTCGCATGTTGAATTTCAATAGCTAGAACTCGTGGAAAATTTGGCCCTGTCCACATTTTATAAAAGTCATGTGCTTCTTGTTGAACGATGTTATTGTAACCATCAAGATTAAATCTTTTGCTAAATTCTGGTTTTAAATTTGGATCAGGTGGGGCTACTCTGAAGCCGCCAAAGTCAGCAGGGAAATGCCCATGCATGATAGCGAGTGGATACTTGACGTTTGGATGTTCATCAAACCCTTCGGGTAATAAAACATGAGCACCGAGGTACATATCTCTTCCCCAGAATTTTGAAAGTAATTCACTTTTGATTTTTATATGCTTAATGTATTTGCTGTCTTTAGGTGTTTCGATAGGAGGGATGATCTGATCCATCTCGATTGAAAAATCTTGTTGAATGTTTGGGTCAAAATTTATTTTTTTAGGTGTGCTATAAAAATTACCTGGAGCTCGATTCCAATGTTGTCCTTCACCTCGATCCATCGGGAGTTTTACAGTATGTCCATCGGCTCGGTTAAAGGTTTCGTATAAATGAAAAACTGCTTGGACAAAATATTCTCCTTTGGGAATGTCTTTTAAGCTTTCAATTGGATAGCCAAAATCTTCCGTATTAATATTGCTGGCTTCGCCACTTTTTATTTCATTGACATTGACTCCATAAGCTAGACAAGTTTTAGGGCCATCGCTTAATTGAAAGCGAGGTTCTTGATCATTATGTTTAGAAATCAAAAGAATGATTCTTCCATCAAGTGCTTTGTCATTCGTGTCGCTTTTGAAAGATATTGAGAAAGTAGGCGATACGGAAGTGGTAGGTTGCTGACAGGAGTTAAAAAAAATAAAAAACAGAAAAGATAGAAAGAAAGTGTTGAGGTTTTTCATGTAGGTTGTTTTTATAAAAGTAGTAAAAAAAATGAAGAGACGATGTGAGGGTAGAGGATTGCTTTTAAGGGCATAACCTAAATCACCGTAACTTTTAGTTTACTCTATCCTTTCTAGCTTGTCGAGAAAAAGAAAAGGGATTCAAACTTAAGTCTGAATCCCTTGTTCTCGGCGAACATCGAAATGCTCGCAGAGGTTTACTTTCTGTTCATATAAAAAGATAGAATATAAACCTCATATACTTTTTGCAGGTTTTAGATTGCAATCTAAAATCCACCCAGTACGAAGCGTACTGAGAAATCTGTATTTGAACAGACTTTTTGATTTTGTATTGAACCTAGATTTAGCATCAATCCAAATTGATGTTTTCTCATTAAGCGCATTTGCCTAATCTACAGAAAGTATATTTTGTCCTTTTAAAAGAAGTAATGAAAAGTACTACTTTATAAGGACGCGATTACAAGATTATTTTTAAAATCAAACACTTAAGTCAAAGCGATTTAATTTTGTTTTTGGAATATTATCATTCCAGATTCTTGTAATCAGAGTAAAAATTAAAAAACAATTGCAAGCAAATGCTACGGTTAAATTTTACTCAATGCTAAATTACCAAATGTGATTGCTAACAATGATATTTGGGTTTAGCAGTATGCAATCTTTGACTTGTAAGTATTTTAAAACATCAGCTAACTTTCAAGACCAATTGGCTTACTGGATATACTTTGATAAATAAATAGCTCAATGAGATAGCAATCTATTTGAATTCAAATGTATTCATGTAATGCCCATTTTTGAACTGTGTAACTTATCTTTTGAAACGCCTAAAAATATAATTTTTTAATTTTAAATAATATGGTTGTCGGTGGTTATTGTTTTGACTTAACTGTTTGTTGTGGTTTATTGTTTTGATTATTTGTATTTAAATATACAATAATTTGGTTGATTTGTGGGCGTGGTTTTTCAAAGAAGTTATTAACATAAGTTACCAACAGGTGTTAATTTGCTGATTGTTAGTAACTTATAAATAAGGCTGAGTTTTCAGGGAATTCAAAAAACGAAAGTTACCAAGATGGTATATGTTGATATTTTCAATATGTATTAACCTGATTGGAATTTGAATTATAGTTTTAACTAGCATGATTTTTGAAAATAAAAGGTCAAACACTTAATATACTATCTTATAGTCATGTTGATGAATAAGTTAGGCCAACATAAATATATGGGAATTCCCTTGAGGTCATTTTTTACAATAGGAATCTATCATGGTCAAAATTTCCATGAGAAAAGGGACATTATATTCGTAAATCAGGCCTGTTTTGTTTTATTAGTATGCGCTGTATTGGTGTTCTGCTGCAATAATTTCTTTGGTTTTTTTGAAAGATCCTTAGTTGCGCTTTCTACTATTCCTATTTTTGCGATTGCTCTTTTATTGCAAAAGAATAAAAAATACTTTTCAGCAAAAGTATTGACTGCATTTGGTGCCATAGCTTCTGGCTTTTTTTCTACTTGGTTATTTGGAATGGAAGCTAAAACTCATTTCTATATTTTTGCATCTTTTTCATTAGCAATGATTTTGTTTTCAAAAAGACATCAGCATGTACTTCTTTTCCTTGTTCATTTTTTTGCTTTTAGTTTCTTGATTTTGTATCTGAAAAATCATGAATCAGTATACTCCGGACAAGACTCTGAATACCTTGCTTACTTTCATATTCCAGTAATATTTCTTTGTGTATTTGTCACCTTGAGTGAATACGTCATGCATTACAAAAGATATGAAAAGAAAATTCATGCTTTGATGAGTTCTATTCAAGAACATAGTGAATTATTGCAAGAAGAGAAAACTAAATTCGAAATTCAGACACATACTCTTCAAAATACCAATGATCAATTGGTTAATGAAATTGCACAACGAGAAGTCGTAGAAAAAGCACTCTTAGATTCAAATTCAGAGTTAGAACGATTTGCTTATGTTGCCTCTCATGATTTAAAAGAACCGCTGCGTACCATTGGGAGTTTTACAGCCTTATTGGAACGTAAACTCGGTAAGCATTTTGATGAAGATGCCACTATATACTACAAATATATTGTCAGTGGTGTAGATCGAATGACTACTTTGCTGGATGATCTTTTGGCTTTGTCAAAATTGAATAAAGAAACAGCAATGGAGACCGTGGACTTAGAAGAGAATTTAGATATCAATATCATGAATCTTAATAATGCCCTAGAGAAAAATAAAGGTAAAATTATTAGATCAAAGCTACCAGAGATTTGGGCAAATAAGTCGCAGATGAATCAGCTTTTTCAAAATTTGATTTCTAATGGATTGAAATTCAAAAGAGAGGTGTCACCAGTTGTAGAAGTAGCTTGTCAAGATGAAGGAGATCATTATTTGTTTTCTATAAAAGATAATGGAATCGGAATCAAAGAAGAACACCTTGAAAAAGTTTTTGTCATTTTTCAAAGATTAGACAAAAGGTCTAAGTATGAAGGTACTGGAATAGGACTGTCCATTTGTAAAAAGATCGTCCAAAATCATGGAGGAGATATCTGGATAGAATCGGTTTTTGGGGAAGGAACTACTTTCTTTTTCACCATTTCTAAAAATCTAAAAAATGAAGAGGCAGCAGCTTTGCTAAAAGAAGAAGAAATGGCTCTTTGACCTTATGTTAAATTGTAATCGTATCATTCCTTATGGCAAAACGCAACCGCAATCTTCGCCGCAAGTTCGGCATTATTACACACCAATTTTATATTAGCTTCAAGGCTTTTTCCTGAAGTGATTTGTTTGATTCGATCGAGTAGAAAAGGAGTGATTTCTTTTCCTTGAATATTTTGAGCAGCAGCTTCTTCAAGAGCTTGTTCGGTTGCTTGGTTGATCGCGGTGTATTCCATTTCAAAATTCTCTGGAATTGGATTAGCAATAACACACCCACCTTTATAATTCAAAATTTCTTTAGCTTTTAAAATTTGAGTAATTTCCTCTGGACTTTGAGCGGTGTAATTTAGGCTTAAACCACTTTTTCGAGAATAGAAAGCTGGGAACTCCTCAGTCTGAAAACCTATGACAGGAACACCATAAGTTTCTAGGTATTCCAAGGTTAAGCCTAAATCCAAAATAGATTTTGCACCTGCACAAACCACTGTCACATCTGTCTGAGCTAATTCCTGAAGATCTGCAGAAATATCCATCGTCTTTTCCGCTCCTCGGTGTACGCCTCCTATGCCTCCTGTTGCAAATATTTTAATGCCTGCCATATGAGCAATGATCATGGTGGCAGCTACTGTTGTCGCGCCATTTTTTTTACTTGCAATAATAAATGGTAAATCTCTTCGGCTGGCTTTTGTCACTGAATTGCCAGCTTTTCCAATTTTTTCTATCTCGGAACGGTCTAGCCCAACACAAAGCTGTCCATTGATAATCGCAATAGTTGCGGGAATTGCGCCATGCTTTCTGACAATAGCTTCTACTTTTAAAGCTGTTTCAACGTTCTGAGGATAAGGCATTCCATGTGAGATAATCGTTGATTCAAGGGCAACAATGGCCTTGCCGTTTTTTAGCGCTTCCTGGATTTCTGAGGCTATTTTTAAAAGATTTTGATTCATTATAATTTATTATATGTTGCGAGTAATAGGCGTCACAAATTAATGCATATAGAGTGGGAAACTAAAATTAGCATGGTTTTTGGCATTATTTTATAAATACCTTCTTAAGCCTAACATTTCATTCCCCGGAAAATAGTTTCAGCAATAACAAGAAAACTAATTTATATCCGCATCATGAATCCATACATCAAAAAAATCTTTACGCAAGGGGTCCAATCTAAACAAGATATACACACAAAAAGAGATGTTATTTTTGTCAATCAAGTTGTTTTTGCATTAATCATTGTCTCCGGAGTTATATTTTTGGCGAATCTAGTATTTGGGTTTTATTCCCGATCGTTGGTTTCTATGACTATGGCGTTTTTGTTGATGTTAACTTTTGTTTTTCAACGAAAGCATAAATATTTCACGGCAAAAGTACTTACAATTTTTGTTATTTTAGGAGGGTCTTTTTTTTCAACCTTATTGTTTGGACCTGAAGCGAAGACACAGTATTATGCCTTTCCAACTTTTTGCATAAGTATGATTTTGTTTTCTGATCGATATCAACAAGTCGTTCTGTTTTTGATCCACATGATTAGTTTTGGTTTTCTATCTCTTTATTTAAGTAATAATTTAGCAATCTTTCCTGGTCAGGATACTACACTGTTGGCCTATTTTCATATACCGATGATTTTTACTGCTGTATTTGTAACCTTGAGTGAATATGTGCTTCATTACAAAAGGTATGAAAAACGAATGATCGAACTAATGAAAACGTTGAGAGA
>CAKZTD010000103.1 GCA_937921595.1 uncultured Saprospiraceae bacterium | reverse complement strand
ATGGAACGTTTCCTTCCTGGTGAAAATTTTAGTGCTGCAATAGATATCAATTTTGGACCTTCTGGCGATTTATATATTTTAGAATATGGAGATGCTTGGTTTAGAAAAAATTCTAATTCACAATTAATTAAGTTAGAATACAATTCAGGAAATCGGAAACCCATCGTGCAAGCTAGTTCAAATAAAATGGCAGGAGCTGTTCCATTTGATGCTCAGTTTTCATCAGCGGGAACCACAGATTATGATGCCTATGATCAGAATGCTTTGAAATACAATTGGGAAGTTACTTCAGATAATGGAGCTGAAAAATCTTTCAGCGAAGCCAATCCGAGTATGACTTTTGAAAAACCAGGTGTTTATAAAATTACACTTACGGTTACAGATTCTAAAAAAGAAAGCAACCGTTCCTCTTTTGAAATAGTCGCTGGTAATGAACCACCGGAAGTGGCCATTGATTTTAAAAATGCAAATCAAAGTTTTTATTTTGGAGAAAACAGTTTGCCTTATGCTATCTCCGTGAATGATAAAGAAGATGGAGGAACAGAAAAAGGGAGTATCAAAGCAGAAGAAATTGCGATTACTTTTGATTATGTACCTGCTGGTTTTGATCCTATAGAAGTCGCTCAAAACCAAAGTGGAGCTGATCTTTTAGCGATAGACGCTATCGGAAAAAACCTCATTGAAAGTAGTGATTGTAAATCTTGCCATCAATATAATACAAAATCGATTGGCCCAAGTTACGCCGATGTCGCTGGCAAATATGAAAATACTTCAGAGAATCGAGCAATGCTTCAAGATCGGGTGATCAATGGTAGTAGTGGGATCTGGGGCGATCATGCGATGGCAGCGCATCCTGAGCTCAGTGATGAACATGCCAAACGTATCGTTGATTTCATCATGGGGATACTCGATGAAAAACCAACAATAGCATCTCTTCCACTTAATGGAAACTTGCGACCTAATTTACCTGAAGGGGAGGATGGTTCAGGAGCTTATATTCTTAGAGCGGCTTATCAAGATAAAGGAGGAGATGGATTAAAACCATTAGCTGGTGAAGTAAATTTAGTTTTAAGAAATCCAGTTGTTTTTCCTCAGTCAGCAGAACAATCTAAGCGTACTCAATTGTTGACAACACCAAGAACCAATTTTTTTGTACTAGGACCGGAAGCACACCTTGGTTATGAAAATATTGACTTGACAGGAATTAAGCAAGTTGATGTCTTTGTACAAGTCTCACCAAGGTATGAAGCACATGGTGGAATAATAGAAGTTCGTTTAGACAGCCCTTCTGGAAAATTGATTGGCCAAAGCGATAAGGTTATTCAAAAAGATGCCCCAAGAGGAGGGTGGGGAAAGCCAGATAAAAATGCGACACCTGAAGAAATGAAAGCTCGCCGTCGTCGTGGAACGCAGGCTGTAAATATTCCACTAGAAGCGACACACAGCAAGCATGATGTTTATTTTGTTTTTAAAAATACTAATGCTCCAGAGAATGAAATAATGATGTCGATTAAAGAGATGGAGTTTTATAAAAATAAGGAAGGGTAGAAGTAAGCAAAAAAAATAAAAGAGGGCTAAGAACAATCGTTCTTAGCCCTCTTTTTAATTTACTTTAAACGCTTATTATATCTTCCCAACAATAGACTCATTCACATTAATAATATGATCACCCACTCTTTCAAGAGAAGAGAAAATATTATTGTAAGCCATTGCAGATCGGACATTATAATCAGCAGCACCTAGACGTTGAGCATTGCCTTCTCTAAGTTTATTTCTGAAATCATCAATATCATTTTCCAATTGGATCGCTCTCTCGATATTGACTTTATCATAGCTAGGACTAGAAAGATTATTAATCATTTCAACGAAAGAAGCATCCACTAATTCTATCATTTTGTTTAGGTTCTCTCTCTGTTCTGGAAGGAAGTAAACTTTGTCCTCAATCTTCTTTTCAAAAGTCTTAGAAATTTGATAATAAATATCACCGATACGTTCCAAGTCATTACAAACATTCAAGATACTTCTTAAACGTAAGGAAGTTTTCGGTGTAATTTCTTGATCTGTCAATCGAGTAATGTACTCCGTTATTTCAATCTCCATAGAATCTGTGATCTCCTCATATTTCTTTAACTTTTTAAGCATTTTTAATTGCTTTTTCTCCTTAGTAGAATTAAGCAAGGTTGACATAAAGCCAGACATTTTAGCAGCAACCTCACCAAAGTGACCCACCTCTTTTTGAAGTTCGATAGTCGCTAATTCTGGTGTCAAAACAGCAGTTGAAATATGTCTGAGTTTGAAATCATCATCATCGTCAGAATCTTTGACTGACCAGATTGCGGTTTTAACCAACCAAGGGACAAAGCCTAATAATAGAATAACATTGGTAAAGTTAAATGCGGTATGAAACCCAGCAAGGGCCAAAGGAATAGCCTTGGCAGCTTGTTCTGGATCAGCATCATATGGATTACCAATACCGAATACGGTTTGCATAAAGGTAGCAAGAGGTGGAAGTATAAAAGGAAGTAAAATCACCATCCAGGTAACCCCTATTATATTAAACATCGAGTGAATTCTTGCAGAACGTTTTGCCGCAGTATTTCCTACTAAAGAAGCTAATTCAGCAGTGATCGTTGTTCCGATATTTTCACCAAGAATCATGGCTGCTGCAACTTCGAAAGGAAGTAATCCATTTGCACATAGAGTCAGCGTGATGGCCATCGCAGCACTAGAAGACTGAACGATAATCGTAACTACAGTTCCTACTAGTACAAAAAATAGTCTAGATAAAAAGCCCCAATCCGTAAATCCTTCAAGGAAAGCAAGGACTTCAGTATTGTTTTTTATATCAGGAACTGAATTTTTCAGGTAACTCAATCCAAGAAATAAGATAGCGAAACCTACTATAAATTGCCCCCAGTAACGGATTTTACCTCGATTGGTGAAAAGCATAGGTACCCCAATCGCAAATAAAGGGAGTGAATATGCGCTTAGTTTTAATTTTAAACTGACATCACCGCCCATTAAAGATTGAAGACCAGCGATTAACCATCCAGTAACGGTGGTACCGATATTCGCTCCCATCATGACTCCTGCAGATTCTACGAGCGTCAATAATCCAGCATTCACAAAACTAACCGTCATCACGGTTGTGGCTGAAGATGATTGAAGAAGAGCTGTAATTAAAAATCCTGAGAACACTCCAAGAAATCTATTCTTGGTCATTGTTCTTAAAACATTTCTAAGAGCTGAACCTGCCGCTCTCTGAATCCCGTCGCTCATAAGCTTCATCCCATAGATGAAAAATGCTAGAGCACCGAATATTGTGATTAATTGCCAGAATATTCCCACTTGATTAAAGTTTTAAATTTGATAAATTAAAATTATTCGTTTTGTTTAGTATTTTGATTAACAGTCTATTATAAAACAAAAAATGCTTACTGAGTACAGCAAGCATTTTTTGTTTTATATAAAATAGAAGTCTAAATGGATACAGGCATCAATCCTTTTTGTCCATTTGGTCTTTAATTTTCTTCTTAAATTTATCTTTATGTTTGATGTATTTTGCATCGACAAAGTATACAGTTTCTTCTGCTATGTTTTTGGAGAGATCACCGATCCGCTCCAGTTTTTTCATAATAGAGAACAAGTATAAGTATTTTTTGATTCTTTCAGGGTTCTTTTGAGAAAATTCTGTAATAATCTTAGAAGATTTTTGATTGATTTTATTCAAGGTTACATCCTTTCCAAATACCCAACGAGCGATTTTAGTATCTTCTTTGATAAAACTGTAAATTGCATCATCGACCATAGAGATGGCGGTTTCGAACATGGTATTGTATTGAATTGCTTCAAGAATCTCCTTTTCGAAAGGTTCTTCAATTTCTTCATTTATAATATATTCTGCAATACCATCAGCATGATCACCAATTCTTTCTAATTGAGTGTTGAGATTTATGGCAGCCAAAACAAGTCGAAGATCAATAGCAACAGGGTTGTAAAGGGCAAGAATGTTTTCACATTCTTTATCTATTCTTAGCTCGGTAGCATTGACCTTTTTTTCAATGGTCATGATTTCACTGGCAAGGTCAGTATCTAATGTTTCTAAAGCTTCTTTTGCTTTATCTAACTGACGGTGAACCATGTGCATCATGTCTGTGATGTCCTCCCGAAGTTGGGTAAGTGCCAGTTCCTGATTAGTTATTATTTGAGACATATTTCTTTTTTGAAAGTGATGGGATCAAGTAATTTAGTGATATATCCGTCTAACAATTTATGACAATTTATTTTATAAAAAGCTAAATTAATTTTAGCCAAATCGTCCAGTAATATAACGTTCAGTCAATTCTTCTTTTGGGTTGGTGAAAATGTTTTTAGTTTTTCCAAACTCAATCAATTCTCCAATATAGAAGAACGCTGTTCTATCACTCACCCGACCTGCTTGTTGCATATTATGAGTAACGATTACGATGGTATAATTTTCTTTAAGTTGGTAAATTAGCTCCTCGATTTTTGCAGTCGAAATTGGATCTAGTGCAGAAGCCGGTTCATCCATCAATAAGACTTTTGGTTCTACTGCTAATGCTCTGGCAATACAAATTCTTTGTTGTTGTCCGCCAGATAATGCAAGTGCAGATTTTTTAAGATTATCTTTTACCTCATCCCAGATCGCAGCTTGCTTAAGCGATTTTTCAACGGCTTCATCAAGAACAGATTTGTTTTTGATACCTTGAATTCTTAAACCAAAAGCAACATTTTCATAAATAGATTTTGGAAAAGGATTAGGCTTTTGAAACACCATTCCTACTGTTTTTCTAAGCTCTTCAACCTTTACATCTTTTTGATAAATCTCTTTTCCATTGATATAGAATTCTCCTTCTTTTCTAAAAATATCGATGTAATCATTCATTCGATTGAACGTACGAAGGAAGGTAGATTTACCACAGCCTGATGGACCAATAAATGCAGTAACAGAATTTTCCCGCATTTTGATGTTCACGTTTTTGATCGCATGCATATCACCATAATATACATTGGCTTTTTTTGATTCTAAAATCACTTTACTTTTTTCAGTAGTATCTTGACTCATCGATTGATCTTCGTTATTAATATTCTTTTGAGAAGTATTTTCCATTATTTGATTCAATTTAAAAAAAATCTTACGCTTTCACAAAATAGTGAAGAGGATCTCAATTACCATTTTACTTTCTTCTGCCATTTATTTCTAAAATATACCGCAATGCCGTTTAGTAAAAAGGTAATCCCTAAAAGCAAAATAATACCTGCTGCTGCATTGACTACAAAAGCATGATCAGGCCGAGAAGTCCAATTGAATATTTGCATCGGCAATACCGTAAATTCATCCAATGGGCTCGTCGGAACAAAAGGAACATAAGCCAAAGCTCCGATGATAATCAATGGTGCTGTTTCACCAATGGCTCTAGATAATGCCAAAATAATACCGGTAGAAATTCCACCACCTGCCGCTGGTAAAACTTGAGTATAAGTCGTCTGCCATTTGCTGGCGCCCATCCCGTAAGCAGCTTCGCGGATAGAGTGGGGGACTGCTTTAACAGCTTCTCTAGTCGCAACAATAATAATCGGTAAGATCAATAAAGCTAAAGTGAAAGAACCCGCTAAAAGACTACCTCCGAATTTAAATGTTCGAACGAAAATCTCTAAACCAAGAATTCCATAGATGACAGAAGGTACACCTGCTAAATTAGAAATGTTGATTTCCAGAAGATTAGAAAACCAGTTTTTCTTTCCATATTCTTCTAGATAAACTCCAGCAGAAACACCTAGTGGAATTGCAAAAATTGCGGTAAGTCCGAAGATCCAAAGTGAGCCACTCCAAGCAGTTAGAATTCCTGCTTTTTCAGCTTTCCGAGAAGGAAGACTGGTTAGAAAATTCCAATCAATTCTTCCTAATCCATCGATCAGGATACTCCCAATAAATATGACTAAAAGTACAATTCCGATCAGCGTACAAAAAATACCAAAGTATTGAAACGCCTTATCTTTGATTTGATTTATTTGACTGTTATTCATAGCGTTCTTGATATTTTCTTCGGATGTAAAAACTGATATTATTTAGAATAAAAGTAAAAATGAACAAGGTCAATCCAGCGGCGAATATTGTTCTATATTCGATCGAACCATGAGGTACATCACCTAAACTTACTTGAACAATATAAGCGGTTATTGTTTCAACTGTTTCTAAAGGATTCATGGTCATATTAGGTTGTTGACCAGCTGCAATGGCCACAATCATCGTTTCCCCAATAGCTCTCGAAATCGCCAAAATGATGGAAACAATAATACCAGAAGATGCTGCTGGAACCAATACTTTAAATGCGGTTTGATATCTCGTTGAACCCATTCCGTAAGAAGCATCTCTCAATGTTTTTGGAACTGCAAATAAAGCATCTTCACTCAAAGAAGAGATCATTGGGATAATCATAATTCCCATTACGATTCCTGCAGATAATGCATTGAATGGCGCAATCTCAGGAAAGATCGTTTTTAGATAAGGTGTAACAATGGTCAAGGCAAAGAAACCATAAACAACTGTTGGGACTGCTGCAAGAATTTCCAGCATTGGTTTGACATAAGTTCTAAAACCTTTAGGAGCATATTCGCTCAGATAAATAGCAATGGTAAGCCCAATAGGCAAGGCAACTGCAATTGCTATCGAAGAGGTTAATATGGTTCCACTTAATAGCGATAAAATACCATAGTTTTTATTCGTAAAAAGAGGTGTCCACTCTGGGTTTGTCAAAAACTCAACAATAGAAACATCTTTAAAAAAAACGAGGGATTGGGAAAGGAGTACCCAGATAATACCAATGGTCGTGAGTACGGTGATCAGAGCACTAAAAGCGAGACCTCCTTCTATTATCTTCTCACGTATTTTCATTCTTGGTTAGTTTAAAAAAGAGTCAATACTTAGCTGGGGAACTAAATATTGACTCTAAATATATTATATAGATTGAGAAAGTTTCTTATTCATTACTTACCTCCGTTTGCAGCTAAGAAAGCTTTGAATTTTGCTTTTTGAGCCTCATACTCCGTAGCAGGAAGAGGAATGTATCCTACATCTGGAACTAAATCTGTAGCATTGTCAAGGTAGAAATTTACAAATTCTACAACTGCTGGATCGTTCACTGCTTTGCTACTTACATAGATGAAAATCGGACGAGCTAAAGGACTATAAGTTCCATCTTTTACCGTTTGCATAGAAGGTGTAATTGAACCTTTACCGTTGTCAACACCTACTAATTTCAATTTATCTTTATTCTCTTCGAAGTATGCCAATCCGAAAAAGCCAAGTGCATTTTTATCACCAGCAACACCTTGAACTAAAACGTGGTCATCTTCACTTGGCATATAGTCACCACGGCTAGATCCGCTTTTTCCAACGATAGCTTCTGTGAAATAATCGAAAGTTCCAGAAGCAGTACCTGGGCCTAGAAGTGTTAGCTTTGCATCTGGAAATCCATCACGAACTTGATTCCAGTTTATGATTTTTCCTTGTGCATCTGGCTGCCAGATTTTCTTTAATTCTTCTGTTGTCAAAGAAGTTACCCAATCGTTTTCAGGATTTACAACAACTGCTAATCCATCATAAGCAACAGATAGTTCAATGTAATTTATACCATTCTCTTTACACGCAGCAGCTTCTTTGTCTTTGATAGATCGACTAGCATCAGAAATAGACGTTTCTCCTCTTGAGAATTTTTTGAATCCACCACCAGTACCAGAAACACCAATGGTTACTTTTACTTTTGGTGCTACAGTTCTAAACTCTTCAGCGATCGCTTCTGTAATTGGATACACCGTACTTGAACCATCAATTTTGATAGTACCACTCATTGCTGCTTCCGAAGTTGAACCTCCATCTGTAGAAGCTCCTTCACCTCCACAAGCATAGATCAAAACGCTAAGTGCTAAAAGGGCGATAATTTGAATCTTTTTCATTTCTATTTTTTTATTTGAATAATTTGCAAAGTCTATATTATCCTCATTCTTCGGCAAGCTCAGAATGATAAAGTTTTTCTCTCACTCTGGATTAAAACTGCATTTCTGTTTGCATTCTAAACATCCACTGGCCATCGTCAGCTCCTGGAGCAATAATTCTAGTAATATCAGTTTGGAATTTTAGATTATGACCAACCACATATCTAGAAAGACCAAAAGTATATTGATTTTGATCACTTAGTGCAGAATATCTATCGTCATCAGTTCGAAGGGTAGTAAATCTACCTGCGATTTCCCAATTATTATCGAACATGTATCCGACTTGGAAATTAAATGCAGAACCAGTATTGAAATTTTTAGAAAGGCCATCGATTTGTTTGTCCGCTGATTTCATACCATAAGCAGACATAACAGAGATCCCTTGGTATTTGAACATCATATCAGCGAAGAAAGTTGTTAAGGAATTTTCAGCATAATTTCCAAGTGAATCTTGTACAAAACTACCTAACTGACCACCTTGGCGTACAGCACCATCATTATAATCGAAAGTTAATCCGATTGCTAATTTAGGATCGTCTTCTCTTTTGATTGCTGCTCCAATATAGTCACCTTTACTTTTGAATTCGCCCATTGGAAGAAAGTCAATATGAGCAGTATAATCGTAGCCACCAAAGTTTCCTTCAGTAATATTTCGGCCTTCACCCATTGAAATGGCAACAGAAGGTTTGATAACGGCATCTCCAGCTTTATATTTACCTCTCAACTGAATACCAGCATCCCGGTCAATATTGAGTTTACTATTTAATAAAGAACGATCAACAAATTGAAGATTTGCAGAAGATATGACTCGTTCTCGATTACCGGCTAATTTGGTTTGACCAACCCATAGCGACCAGTTTTTTGAAAATTTCCATTTTACGACAGCGTCAAGAATCATTCTTGAAGCACCACGACCATTTCCATCTTCCTTATTTACACTGATGTCACGATTGGATAAGCCGATTTCAGCTTTATATTGAACATTAGGATTGAATGCATAACCACCAAACTTCAAACGAGAACGTCGGACTAAGAAGTTAGAAGAGGTTTCTTCGCTCGCATCGTCATATGTTGCCATATACAAACTTTGCATTCTAAAATTAAACTTCATGGTGAAGCTTGAATCTTTAGGCATATATTGTACACCTTTACCAAATTGCGCAGAGGCAGGACTTACAATACTAAACATTACGAGTATTGCAATAATTTTTGTTATGTTTTTTTTCATTTTGGACATGATTTTTAAATTCTGGGTCAAAGTTAATTTTCTAATGTTAACTCAAAGTTAAGTTTTGGTTACCTTGCCGTAAAGTTCATTATTGGACTTAAAAACGCTACAAAACTTTGTTTTTTAAGAAGAGTTGGGTAAGTAAATCATGTCCAAACGAATACTTACCCAAACTCATTATCTAGCTAGATTCAAATTTGAAATCCGAAAATAAGCTTCTAATGTAAATTGATTGTTAAGGCTAAGATAAATTTGTATTAAAAAGTATAATATGTATCCGAATGCTAGATTCTAAACGACTCTTATCCAAGCCCACTACATCATCACACCACCACATATTTACATCGCCATATAATTATGTGGTTATGTTCCTCGATAAAACTTATATTTGCATCTCAATTATTGAATAGCTTTAAAATAATATTATAGTATGAAATGGAATGACTTTAAAACACAGCTTCAACGGAACCCTGAAATGAGATTACAATTTGAGTATCAATCAGATAGCTGGGTAGATGCTTCTTATCATTTGACAGAAATTAAACAAGCTCAGATCGTTTCTGTTGATTGTGGTGGAAAGATGAATGCATGGACAGAGGTGATTTTGCAATTGTGGGAACCAGATAATAAAGATAGTAAAACGGCGATGGAGGTTTCAAAAGCAATGAAAATCATCGATCAGGTAGAAAGTGCAGTAGCGCTTCACCCTGAAGGAGTGGTCAAGATCGAATTTGGAAATCAAAGTTTTGAGATGAGACAGATGCTTCCTGGTAGTATTGAAATTGCGAATGGAAATCTAGTCGTAAAACTAGCAGCTGATAAAACACAATGCAAAGCGATGGATCGTGGAGAGACTTGTGGCGTACCAGTGAAAAAGAAAGTGAGCTTGGTAGGATTGCCGATTGCTGGTGAGTCTTGTGATCCTGGATCGGGATGTTGTTAGGGAATATAGATTACGTAAAATTATAAACAGAATTAAACTTCAGTATACTTTTGAATACCAATTTATAAATGAGTGAATGGGCGAATTCATAAATGAGTGAATACCCTCAGAAGCTTTAAAAGAAAATAAAACTTAATATATACAATGAAAAACATACTAGTCCTTTGTACCGGAAACTCATGTCGTAGCCAATTGGCTCATGGATATTTGGAAAAATTGGTAGATGGAAAAGCGAAAATTTATAGCGCAGGTGTTGAAACTCATGGAGTCAACCCGAGAGCAATTAAAGTGATGAATGAAGAAGGTATAGACATCTCTGGAAATACTTCTAATCATATTGACGAATACAATGAAGTTGATTTTGATTATGTGATTACCGTTTGCGATTCTGCAAAAGAACGATGTCCAGTTTTTCCAACTAAGGCGCATACTTTTCATAATAACTTTCCTGATCCAGCCAAAGCTACGGGAACAGAAGAAGAGATTTTAGAATCCTTTAGAAGCGTACGGGAACAGGTGAAATCTTATTGCACTGCGTTTGTTCAAGCTTACGTTCCAGTATAACCATATACTTACATCTTTTCTCTGATTGTTATGTCTTAGCAAAGACATCGATTTATGGAGATTATGTATAACATTACAGAGTAAATTCTGTTTAAATTATATGGACATCAAAGCGCAAAATACCGCATTACTAGTTTTTATTCGCGATTCCAAATTGGAAGCGGAGACTAAGGTATTTGCGGAACACCTCGGCTTTGAGGGTAATGAAAAAGTCGCGAAGGTTCTTAATCAAAGAATCATTAAGCTTTGTCAAAAGACAGATATTCCTACTTTTATTTTTAATGGTTCAAAACAAAAAGGCGAAAGCTTTGGTGCTCGAATCTCCAATGCATTTGATTCTCTTTTCGAAAAAGGATTTGAAAATGTAATTGCGGTAGGAAATGATTGCTTGACTATTTCTTGTGAGAC
>CAKZTD010000102.1 GCA_937921595.1 uncultured Saprospiraceae bacterium | reverse complement strand
GCAGGTTTATCAATCTTCTTAAATTTCTTGTGTTTGAAAATGAGATTTTGGTTATAGCCTTTAGCAGTTGCTTCGCCTAGAAGTATTTTTAAGGTCTTGATGATGCTTCCGAAGGTGTTTTCTGACAACTGCTTTTTAGCGATGATATAGTGTTTGAACCTTTCATAAAATCTTAGATCAATACTTTCAAACTCAATCCGCAGTTTACTCGCTTTCTCGAACTCATTCAGATGCTTATAATGTATCCCATATCGCTGTACTACAGATTTGGATTTTTCATTGGCAACTTGTTCTAAATAGGTCTGTACGAATTGATGAAAGTCTAGCTTTGTCTCATCTCCTTTCTCTAAAAACTGATTGACTTTGCTTCGAATGATAGCGGGACTAAGCGCACCTTCTGAGACCTTTAACTTTCTGATGATTTCGATAACCCGTTCTGCCATTCGCTTTAGAAATTGGTTGAGACTCATAGCTTGGGTTGCAGACTTCTTCGCTCTCTGTTTTAAAGAATTCCAATTCCTCGGATGAATACGTTCACCTGTGGCAATCTTGATCCGTTGCCCTTTATGACTTAGATAAAGAATGATTGGTGTTTCTTTATCAGACTTATTGTCTCGTAAGTGGAAGTTGACGGAGGCCATTAGAAATAACTCGACTATGCTCTTGTTTCTAAAATTTCCATCACTGCTTCACGTCGAAATCTTACTCTTGAATTGACATAGATAAAGGGTAGCCGACCATCTTTTTTCATCTTGTATATAGTAACCCTGGAAAGGCCATATAGAGTGGCGACTTCGGAGGCTGTCATGAGTTGATGTTCTGTTCCTTGGAGCTTCTCCAAAAACTTAGTTAGTTCAGTATTGACAGTCTTCTTTATTAATTCTTCAAGCTGCTCGGGTGTTAGAATAATGAGAGATTGCATAACAGTGTTTTGATTAAGAAATCAAGTATTCATGATGAATCACATGATACTTTTATGCAATGTAATGGCAAGAAATCACTGTTGTCAGGAAGGGCGTATAGTTCGTTTGAACTACCGTATGAAACGTATACTTCGTACGTTTCGTCGTATACTTCGTATCTTTTTCATCCTGAGAATGAGAGGGTTATATCAAAACAATATGTGGATTGGCTACTAATTCACTTCGAAGTTTACCTTTTCCTTTTTTATTCCAGTTAGAGACAATAGAATCTGCTGTCTTTCCATGATAGTACAGGATATTATCTACTAGAATTTGAGCAAATTTGACGGCTTCATTCTTATCTAATTTATGCCGATCATAGATTTGGTACATTAGGAAAGTAAGGGTATAAGCACGTTTATGATTGGTTTCAAAAACTCTACCTGTAGGTTTACTAGAGTAATGATAACAAACATTACTAACTAGTTCTTTAGTTTCTTCATAACCTAAGATATATTCGCCTTCAGAATTTTTAGAGTGAAACTTCCAAAGGTCAGCTTCTAGCTCCTTTTGTCCAAGTGCTGAGGATAATTTTCTCCGCATTTCTTCAGCACTTGCCAATGCTTCAGGATCAACCCCTTTTGGCTGAAATACTGAATCAGAACTTTGAGCAGGTATTGTGTTATCTGTATTAGAAACATTCTCATTCGGCAAAGTAGTCTCTATGGGATTTTCAATCAAATCACTAACTGCCTCCGGAGTAAGGGGCGCTTCTTGTTTCAACAAAGCTCTTAACGTATCTTCTGCTCCTTTCTTGGGGTTAGCTTCAACAACTTTAATTTTCTGACCTTGAAATAAGTCTTTCCTGTCTTGGGCAAGATGCCCAATAGTAGAGTTAGCATCCGCATTTGGATTCTCTTTAAACGCTTTATTCACTACTTGTTCAATCTGTTCAATTCGCTTGCTATTCTTCTTAATATCACTTCTGTTCTTAGCTGTTTTCTTTTCATCTCTCTTTCCTTTTTCATAGAAAGCATAGCACAACCCACCTACAATGATGATAACTAGAACAACACCGCTAATTATTTTTTGATTCTTATTCATAAGCGAAACCAGAGGTTATTTATATTAAAAAACATCGCAATATAAATAGAACTTCTGGTTTCTCATACAGCCTCCCATTTTTATGTGATGCTAGCCTGATAATGAATACCTAACCTAGGAGTTGAAAAACGCATGCTCCACCAACTTCCTCGCATTGTCTTCTTGACTTATTTTTATATAACTCATAAAGGCTCGTTCTGTCTTGTGTCCAGTGATCTTCATAATCGAGATAGATGGAATCTCTGCCAAGAAAGCGTTGGTCGCAAAGGAACGTCTTGCCGTATGCGTAACTATAAACTCATACTTCTGTTTGGTAACTTCATAGCGTTGACCACCTTTAGTTTTGGTTACCGTAAAAGGTTGATCAACCTCTGCAAGCTTTCCGAGTTCTTTAATGAATCTATTCATCGCTGGATTTGAAAAGGCTCTTGGAAGGCCACTTCCGTTCTTCTCCTGATATTTTTTCCTTATAGCTTTTACATAAGAATGCAAAGGGATAACAACGGTCTCATTGGTCTTCTTTGTTTTGATATGAATGTACTTTTCATCCACGAAGTGGTTGTCATGTAACTTACTCATATCAGAGAAACGCAATCCAGTAAAACAACCAATGATGAACAAGTCCCTAGCAGCTTCTAAAGACTCCTCTTTTTCACTTAGGTCAAGTTGATAAATTTTGTCAATCTCTTTTCTATTGAGATAGATGCTATCCGTCTCTTCTTTGATTCGCTTAAATTTTTTACTTCTAAAGATTAAATTCTTATTGTAGCCTCTTTCTGTAGCATCGTTTAGAAAGACCTTGAGAACTTTAATGATATGACCAAAGTAGTTATTTGAATACTCCTTCTCGTGGAGAAAATATTTTTGAGTTTCAAAGTAGAAGTCCAAGTCAATGTTTTGGAATTCAATTCGTTTATTGCGCCAAGCCTCAAATTCACAGAACATTTTATAAATGGAAATAGCTCTTCGATAAGTACCTTCACTTTTTGTAAGTTTAATTTCATTAATATACTTTTTGACAAACCAATGAAAATCTTTCTTAGTCCGAACACGTCTAACTTGCTTTCGCTTGATACTTAGAAATTGTTCTCGAAGTAGGTCAATAGAAAAATTAGTTTTACCCTTAAGTTCGGAGTAAAGCCTCATGATTTTTGCTTCTTTCTTTTCAAGTTCTTGATTAAACTGAGAAGCATCTGGTAAGGTAAATTTTGCTCGCTGCTTTTTGGTATTCCAATCTTTAGGAGAGATAGCCAAACCCGTAGAAATTTTTAGCCTTTCATTTTGGTAAGAAACAAATAAAAGAACAGTCGTTTTGTTTTTAGCTTTTTTGTTTTTGATGTAAAAATTTGATAAAACCATAGCTAGATTACAGTTTTCAATAACCGACAGTGTCAAAAAAACGGGGGACAGAATGGGGGACACTTTTGGTTATATCTAGTTAACTAATAAAGTTAAACCAGATTAACTGTTCCTTACAAATGATTGAAAATCAGTACTATAGTTAACATTTTTGTAAAGTGCGTATAAATCCCAATTTTCCTTGTGGGACCACATAGTTTTTCAAAACGATCTGTAAGTCAATGACTTATGGATCGTTTTTGTTTGAGGGGGACAGAATGGGGGACACTTTTTGAAAAACCTATCTTTAGAGGCTACTAAAACATTACTCTAGTTTTATCAAATTTTGCTTTTATTACTTCTTGTTTTAACGATTATAATACTTTGATCACAGTATGACTCAACATAGTAAAGTATAAATTTAATACAATATTGAATGTGTTGATTGAGATTGAGCATTGCAAATAAGTAGTTGGGCAAAAGGATACAACAATCAAGAAGCCAGTCCAAAGGTAGAATCTTGTCTATTACAATATAGATGCAATGAAACAGCAGGATTATTGGTTCTGTTCTCAACAATATGAAATGCTAAAGCATCATGGATATAAGATAAGTCGCCTTCAGAATAAGTAAATATTCCAATCGCTTTGTTTTTATCATCAGGATGAAATCGAGTCTCTATAATATTACCCGATAAGACTCGCATCAATCCTCCTCCTTTCATATGCCCATGTTTTTCACTCTTGTTTTTTTCATTCCAGAAAATCAAAATGAGTTTTAAAAATTCGTCTTTATGAAGTACCGAATATTGAAATTCATTCTTTTGAGCGATCAGGTGAGACTGCCAATCATCACCAATATATTGAGTAAAAGGATTTAATAAATCTAATGCATTATTGATGTCTTTCTCTTTGATTTCAAGACTGAGCTTTTTGATTAATTGTTGTAGCGTTTTCATTAGAATATGGTTTTGTTTAATTGATACCGCAAAATGCAACACCTCAAAACAGAAGCTTATCCTAAATGAGTAATTGGTATGTTTTATTTATTGATTGACCAGATTTGGTCTATAGGAATGAGTGGCGTGTTTTAAAAAGGAATACTGTTATTGTACTTTATTCACAACAGCTATGCTTTATTATATCTCTATCGTTTTTTATAGTCAAATCTTTAATTTCTCCAGCACCTAAAAATCGGTATCGAACACCAATTAAGCGTCCAATTGATTCGTTATAACTACTAGTATGAATTTTATGACCATCGACAAAAATCTCCACTTCTTTCTGCTCGACTTTTATTTTTACTTTTCTAAAATTTGAAAAATCAAAACCAAATGCGGAGAGGTCATGTTTCTTTCCACTCCGATAAACATCATTGAGCATGAGCCCAATATCTGAAACACAGCCAGGAATAGAAAAAGGAATAATAAAAGCTCCTTCCGTTCCGAGTATAACAATTTTGGTAGATTGACAGACCGCCCATTTGTCATGGTAAACATTCCGAATTGAGCTTTCCATCGTAAAGTTATCCCCAGAAAGATTATCAAAATCATCCACCAAATGAAAAGAAGAAGTGTGTGGTTCTTGAATTGCTTTAATTTCCTCAAGCATCTCTTCAGAAAATGATAGATGCTCTTTTTTTAAACCTGCCACCTTACTATATTTTGGAACTGGATCGTAATCAATAGTTCGGAGCCAATCCTTGGACTTCAGGAATAAATCATGTTCTTTTAAAATCTGTCCATCCACTAGGAGCTTCGCTTTGAAGTATCCAGGGAAATAATAAATCCCGGTCGCCTGCTTTTGATCTGCATTTATTTTAATCGTTTTGGTTACGTCCCAGAATTGTTGAATATAAATACTATCTGATTCAATATCAAGAAGCTCGAAATCAAATACTACTGAATTCGGAATGCCTTCCGCAAGGGGTCTGCTCGAAAATTTTATACGTTCTAAATCTGGAAATGGAGGGTCTTTTTCAAAACTAACTAAAGAAAACAAGGAGATAAACAATATAGTCAGGCAAGCAGCAGAGGTGATGATGATCCCTTTATTAGATATAGATTTTTTAATACGGTTCGTTTTTTTAGAAATCTCTTTTGGAGCCTCCGATTTAATCTTAAAATCTCGCCAATTAGTATAGCCTGCAAATTGAGAAAGCGTATTTAAAGTATTAATACTGGGAGCACTATTATAATTTACTTTCCCCCAGATACGCTTTAAGGTCGTGGGGCTCAAAAGCACATTGGTCGTTTCCTGGATGCTTTCACTCAATTCGATAAACACTTCACTATGCCATTGATCAGAATCGCCCCACTTAAGCTTTTCTTCTATGCGAAGCAAACATTTTTGCACCAGGTCATAATCAGGATAGTTCTTCATAATATTTTACAAAAATCACAAAAAATGATGACTTGCACAACAATGAATCAAGATGAACCAACTTGAATCAGCTTGTTCAGGTGTTTTAAGACAGGTCTTCCATATTGAGTAAAATTAAAACCTAAAATTATGCTTAGATTAACGACTCTTATTGTTTTGAATACCTTTCTCAATCTCAATAGCCAGGCACAAGAGATCATTCCCTTAGATACCACAAATTGGGAGATGAATGCTCAATCCTACGTCTTAGAAAATTATAAAGGAAAGAAGGCCATCTATTTACAAGCGGGATCCATAACGCTTAAGGATTCTGAATTCCTTAATGGTACTATTGAGTTTGATATTTTTCTCAAGGAAGAATCAGCTTTTCCTGGGCTTACCTTTCGACTAAATGATAATGATGGAGAACTGTTTTATATTAGACCTCATCAATCCGGTAAACCCGACGCTAATCAGACCGTTCCGATAGTCAAAGGAATAACTCCTTGGCAGTTTTATTTTGGCCCAAAATATTCGTTTGCTTACGATTACAAATATGACGATTGGACGCATGTGAAAATAGTCGTGAATGGTAAAAGAGCTCAAGTTTATTTAGATGATGCCGAGCAGCCAAATTTATCTTGGAATCTTTTCCATACTCCGCAAGCAGGAGAGATAAGTCTCCGAGCAGGCCGTTTCACAGGGATGCATCTGGCTGATATCAAAGTTGATAAAACCAAAGATGAAATTATAAATTTCAATCCAATTGCAAGAGAACCAATTGCTGGACTTGTTCCAGAATGGGAAGTCTCAGATAAGTTTGAGGAAAAACTTTTGGACGATCCTGCAAATATTAGAAACCTTATTAAGGTTCGAAAATGGGGTAGAAAAGTACAGGTGGAAGAAGGAGTTGCAGCAAATATTTCCAGAGTTCAATTATTACGTGATGGCAGTCCAGGAGAAACAGTTTTTGCAAAAATAACCATCAACTCTAATAGAGATCAGGTCAAGCTTTTTAACTTCGGATACAGCGATCGGGTTGTTGCAATTTTGAATGGTGTTCCAATTTATAAAGGAAATAATAAATTTCGATCTCGTGACTACCGTTATCTAGGAACGATCGGATTATTTGACGCTATTTATCTTAATTTAAAAAAAGGAGACAACACCCTTTTGTTAGCAGTGTCAGAGGATTTTGGAGGTTGGCTAGTTACTGGGAAATTTGAAAATGAAGATGGAATAAATATAAAATAGGATAATACAAAAGTTCGCAGAACGGGTTGTTTTAAACTGGTCCTTAAGTTTTTAGTCGAAGGATAGATCTCTTTTGTAGTTTTTAATTAGATACTTTTATTTAAAGAAATGAAAGATGTATTTTAGAGAAATACATCTTATAAAAAACACCAAATCATACAAAATAAAATTTTCCTTTATGCCGGCATTCTATTATTAGGCCTAAGTGTTTTTGCATTTACCAGTAATACTAATCAGGATACTGAAGCAGAAAAAGCAGTTAAATAATTAATGCTTAAAAGTTTTGTTCACAGAGCATTTAATGAATTAAATCAGGAGTCAATTAGAAATGGTTTCCATTCAGATTTTGCTATCTATTCCACAAAAGGAGAAGGCATCGGAAAGTATCCTATTGCTGAATTTTGTTATTTATGCCTTAAGTCGTTTTATAAAAAGAGTAAAGATGGATTTCGTACATTCATTCTTATCATTTTCGATAATGGATACTGAAGTATTTATTTGTTGAATGGTAAGTACAGAGGTGTAAAAATTATCTTTTCGTTTTTGAATATTTGGAGTCGATGATAAATTTAAAACGTTTGCACTTCTTACTCCAAGACGATTTTGAAGACGGATGGCTAGGTAATAATTGACAGCAGGAAATTAAGGTGTTTTTTGCCTTGTTTGATCAGAAAAACACAATCAAATCCATTTTAACATAATTATGTCTTCATACTTAAATGAAATAAATCATTATCATTTAGAACAATGGCGATAAGTTTTTATACATTGCCTTACATTTATGTTTTATTATAAAAGTCTCACACAAAAAGGACGACCAGTAAATCCGAGTCCTGTTTAATCCACATTTCTTTAAACAACGTAATAAAACGTTCTCCTCTTTTTTATGAATATTTGATTCAAGTCCAAAAGTGCTATTGGCGCACTTGAAAATAACATGCTCAAAGTCTTTACTAGAGAAGTGTTATGCCTGATTCATAAAGCGGTAATATCCTGTCGCAATGGCGAATCTATGCCCTGTTCCTTTGTTAAAGCAGTCTTTCTTAAACAAGTTTATTTTTAAAATTATAATTCAAACAACTAAATATTTAAAATCAAATTATGACAAAATTAATATCCATCAGCCTCTTTCTTTTTCTTTGTTTTGGCTGTAACTCAGGTGATACTAACCTCAATACCGGTTCTCCTGCTTCAAAGGCCGTTACGATTACAGAAAGTGAAACAGTAAAGAGTATGCTGGGAATTTTTGATTTTAATGATTGTACCGAACTTCTAGAAAAGAAATTTAAGTGCTCTTGTACTTTTAATATCGATGATTATTATAGAGGACCATCTATATATGTATCGGATAGTATTGAATCAGCTTGTGTAAAAATTGACGGCGAATTGAATGCTTTGTATCCTGATTGGGAAGAACGTGATTACAAAGATGAACTTAAAAAACTCGCCCAATCCAAGGATTGGATCTTGGTGAAAAGTAGTGGAGTGCTGTATTTTGGAAAGCCATTGGAATATTACAAATACGAAAATGCCGTAGAATTTTTGACAGATGTAATACTAGCTTCTGGTAAAGAGATGAAAGCCATTCCTATCCAAAATACTGTAGAAGGTATGGCTATTGGTGAAGTCACAAATGAGGCTAAAGAAGCTATAGCGAAGGCGAAATCATATCGATCAAAGGGCGGGGATAATCCACTGTATATTGTGAAATATGATAATGAAAAGTATGATGTGTTTATGCGCTACAGACAGGTCACAAAAAATGAAGAGGGGACAAATAAATTTGAAGGCAAAATCATACTACTCCAAAATAGAGGAGAAACAATATTGGAAACAAAGACGATTAAAGGAACTTGTGGATGCTAATTTTTTTAAATGAGAAAAGGGACATTTTCTGGCAATAGCGCATTTGTTGCGTTTGTAGAAATATTTTGTTATAAAACGCATAATGTTTGATTTAAAAAATTAATAAATAAAGGGAAATATTTTCCTATGTTGTCATTACAAAGATGGAGTTAAACAGGAGCTTTTTATTGGTGTATAATTCCCTTTAAATGGTCGATTATTCCTTTTTAGAAAAGGAGGATAGATTGGAGGAGTCAGAAAGATAATTGCATCAAAAAAAGCTAAAAAATATTCCACTCTTTTAGCCTTTAATGTTTTGGTCTTCCTTTAAAAAATCAAGGAGTAAGCAATCACCTCCCTTGCCAACTACTTCCGAGGAAAATGACAAAGAGCGATTTTGTCCATTTTAAAGATTTCTTATTTTGATGATTTTTTCTAAGGGTTAAATAAATAGTATATTTAAGTATTGTAGAAGAAATACTTAAGCATTTTATGAGATGCTTTTAAATTTATACTTCGTTAGAAATTTTCGCCATAGCGAAGGCTATGTCTCAATTTTCTGCCTTGCCTAACTCTAAAATCCTCATCCTAAAATACCGAATTACTTATTCATAAAAAAATATACTATAACGAAGGAGCAAACTTAGGTTTTTTGGGTGAATTTGATACGTGTGCATTTTGATTTTAATTAAAATTTTGATTTTGATTATAAAATGGGGTAACCTTTTCCGTTCTTTGGATATATGAAGATGATTCATGCCTCAAATACTCAGGACCAACAGCTTTTAGAAGGAATTCTAAATGCAGATAATCAAGCGATTGAAGCGATTTACTCGCTTGCGTTGCCAGCTGTGATTTCTTGGGTAAAAGAGAATAATGGATCGGAATCTGATGCGAGAGATATTTTCCAAGAAGCATTGATTGCTTTATTTCGAAAAGTCGAAAGCGGTGAATTTAAATTGACTTGTACTTTGAAAAGTTTTCTTCGGATTATGTGCCGAAACCTTTGGTTGAGTCGATTGCGAAATAAACAAAACCAAGCAAGTTCTTTAGACGGCATTGAAACAGTTGATCTAGATGCGGACTTAGAAAGCCGATTAGAACAATCTGAAAAAGAGCAATTGTTTTTTAAACATTTTGATTTGCTAGGGGAAAACTGCCGGAAAATAATGCAATGGTTTTTTGAAAAAGTACCTTTAAAGCAGATTGCTGAAAAACTGGATACTAGCGAAAGCTACATCAAAAAGCGGAAATTCATTTGTAAAGAAAAACTGGTTAAAGCAATACAAAATGATGAGCGATTCGAAGAACTTAGATAAATTATTAAATAACACCTAACAACTTTTATAATACAGTATGACTGATGATGTAAAATATGATTTGATTGAAAAATACCTTGCCGGAGTAATGTCCGAAACAGAGCGAAGTAATTTTGAAAATCAATTGAGTACAGATTCTTCTTTGCAAGAAGAACTTAACTTACATCGTCAAGTTGCTGAAACTTTAAAAGGAGAAAAAGTCCATGAGCTTCGAAGTGTCCTCAAAGAGGTCGATAAAAAATGGCAATCTCCAGCAGAGAAAAAGGAGGGAAAAGTAGTTGGTTTTCCCTTTCGTAAAATGCTGTCTATCGCAGCTGCTCTTTTAGTGTTAGTTGTTGCTTATTTTGTAATCTCACCGAGTTTAAATAATTCCCAAGAAAATCTTTTCGCGAGTAATTTCGAGCCTTATAAAATGGTTTTGAATCAACGATCCTTATTGCCCAATCCAGAAACAGAATGGATGCGTCCTGCTGTGAATAAAGCGATTTCTGCCTATAATGCAAAAGACTATGCCGAGGCTTCAAAGTTGTTTCAGTCTCTATCCACAGAAACACCCGATGCTAATGCTTTTCAAGTATATGCCGCTATTTCTGAATTGTCACTTGGACATTCTGACCAAGCAATTGTTATTTTAGAAAAACTAGTAGAGGATGCTCCTCCGCTTTTTATAGAACAAAGCCGTTGGTATCTGGGACTTGCTTACCTCCAGAAAGAAGATAATGTTGCTGCAAAATCTCAACTTCAACAAATCAAATCTGGGGCATTTAAATATGACGAAGCTCAAAAAATGCTCAAGTCTCTCTAATAATTTTCAATTTTATATCTTTCCTAATTGAACCAAATCCACTTGTTGGGTTATGGAGTCTTTTGATTATTATCAAAGTCCTCCAATTATATCTTATATGAAATATTTTAAAACACTCTTATTCTGCCTGTTTACTTCTTTTTTAATTGCTCAGGGAAATGTTGAAATCAATTTAGAAAAGCCTTATTTCGATCAATTAGAAAAAATAGATATTCCTATTGAAGACAAAAGGTTGATCTATATTGGCGACGGAATGGCTAAGGAATTATTCTATTATTCTTTAGTACCGAAAGACAGTATTGAAGGTATGCTGGTTTTGTTTCCACCGACAGGACAAAACGTAGAGACTGTTTTAAATCATAATATTCAACTCGCTAAACTGGCGTATGATCATCGAATATTGCTGATCGTCCCTTCTATTAATTTCAATCTTTGTCTGGATGAAAATGCGATGACTTTTTTGAATACAACTTTCAAGGAGGTATTGGAACGTTACGAAGTACCAAAAGATAAGGTCGTCATGGGCGGCTTTTCACTTGGCGGTATGAATGCGATCCGATATACGGAATTGGCATATGAAAATTCGATACAGACCTTGATCAAACCAGTAGGTGTTTATGGCGTTGATCCACCACTGGACCTGACTCGGTTGTATTATTCTTTTGAGCGAGCGATAAGAATTAATTTTGCAAAGCCAGCAGTTCAAGAAGCAGAAGTTTACATTGGTAAATATAATCGGGAGTTTGGAGGGTCACCAGAAGAAAATCCTGAGATTTATATTCAGCATTCCATGTACTCAAAGAGTGAAGAAAACGGAGGCAATGCAAAGTATCTTGTTGATGTTGCAGTAAGAATTTATTCCGATCCGGATATCGACTGGCATCTTAAATATCGGCAGGTAGATTATTATGATATAAATGCCTTGGATCAAACCGCAATGATTAATCAACTTCAGATTTTAGGCAATGAAAAAGCAGAATACATTAATGCTTTGGGTAAAGGCTATCGTTTAGATGGTCGCCGTCATCCGCATTCTTGGTCGATCGCTGAACCAGTGGATTGTATCAACTGGATTTTGGATTGTATGAAATAAATGTCTTCCCTTCAAAGAAAATTCCTAAACTTGCAGGCGAATAACTCGTTAAAGAGAATCAAGGAGAGTTAATAGGTAGAAAAGTACTTGCCTTTTAATTCTCCTTGATGCTCTTTAACCCTCATTAACAGCTTTGGTTTTTATGTCTTTAATAAAAAAACTTGCGGGAGAGACGATGATCTATGGAGTCAGTAGTATACTGAGCCGTCTCTTGAATTATGTGGTGTTGACGCCATATCTCACCAGAGTTTTTTTGGAAGAAGAATATGGAGTGGTTTCTGAGATGTACGCCTATGCTGCGATCTTGATGGTGTTTTTTACTTATAGAATGGAAACTACTTTTTTTCGATTTGCAAGTGAGAAAGACCAATTGAGCAAAACCTTTTCCACGACGTCTATTTCCTTATTGGTGAGTACTACGTTTTTTGTAGGAACACTAATGTTCTTTGCTCAACCTTTGTCTAATTTTCTAGGGTATTCTGATCATACTGAATATCTACAGTGGTTCATTGTCATCATTGCTTTAGATGCCTTGGCAGCCATTCCTTTTGCTCGCCTAAGATTAGATAATCGACCAATTAAATTTGCTGTTGTCAAAACGGTCAATATATTAGTTAACATCTTTTTTATTTTCTTCTTTTTAGAAATTTGTCCATTGTTAATTGAAAATGGCTGGGAGAGTTTGCGATCGATCTATAATTCTGAAAATAGAATTGTCTATGTATTTATTGCCAACTTTTTAGGAAGCCTTTCGGTAATGTTGATCTTACTTCCAGAGTATCGAAAGTTGAAATTTTCTTTCGATGCTGACCTATGGAAAAAGATGATGCGTTATGCAATGCCATTGGTCGTGGTAGGTTTGGCTGGTGTGATTAACCAATTGATTAATTTGCCTTTGTTGAAGCATTATCTACCGGGAACTGATGCTGAAAATTTAGCGGATATAGGAATTTACTCCGCAGCTTTTAAATTAGCGATTCTAATGAGTTTGTTTATCCAAGCATTTAATTATGCGGCAGAACCTTTCTTTTTTAGAAATGCAGATCGTGGAGATGCGAAGCAAGTTTATGCTCAGGTAGGGCAAGCGTTTGCATTGGTTGGAAGTATTGTCTTTTTAGGAATCACTTTGTACCTGGATGTTGTCAAACATTTTCTTGGAGAAGACTTTCATGGCGGATTACATGTTGTACCGATCTTGACCATGGCTTTTCTTTTTCTCGGCTTGTATTATAATTTTTCTATCTGGTATAAATTAAGCGACCGAACAATCATTGGAGCCTATATCTCTGTCATCGGAGCGGTGATTACGATTGTATTGAATATTCTAATGATTCCAAAATTCGGATTCGAAGCCTCTGCCTGGACAGCACTAGCTTGCTACAGTTTTATGGCCTTAGCCAGTTATCTTGTCGGCCGAAAATATTATCCGATTCCGTATCCAATGGGAAAGATGTTTTTGTATATCGGACTAGCGGCTGGCATTTACTTTTTGAGTACAATGTTTAGAAACTTACTCGATGATCAATTTTGGCTTGTGGCATTAGTCAATACACTTTTGCTAGGAGGGTATGCATTGCTTATTTATATTCTGGAACGGAAAGCCATTCACGCAATGTTTGTGAAATCCAAATAAAAAACGGTATTCAGCATCGGGTGTTCGGCATTTGAAGAGCCCGAATACCTAACACCGAATACCGTTTCCTTAGAGTTAAAAAATGATCAGGACTAAAATAATATCCAATTCATTAAGCAGAGCTCGATCTTTTCTCTTACTCCTTATGGAACAACCATTTTCCAATCTCCTTAAACCCAACTTTTTTTCCATACATCAAGATACCTACACGATAAATTCTCGCAGATACCCAAACGAAGAAAATTGAAGTCGCGGCAAGGACAGCCATGGAAACTAAAATTTGCCAAATCGGAGGGCTAAACGCCAATCTCGCAGGCATTACAATCGGAGAGAATAATGGGAAAATCGATGACCAGATCGCCAGATTACTTTGAGGTGCGGTAACCACAACCATCATAATGTACAAAGCAAGAATCACTGGAATCGTAATCGGAATCGTCAAGGCTTGTCCTTCTCCAAGGTCGTCTCCCATCGCTGAACCAACGGCTGCGAACATAGAAGAATAAAGGAAATATCCACCAAGGAAATAGAATAAGAAAAGCGGTAAAATACTCCACCAATTCATGTTTCTAACTTCATTCATGAATATCATGATCTCATCTTCCATTCCTGCGACATCTACATTAGATCCTGCAGCAGCAGCTGAATTCATCTGTTCTAAATCGAAGTCGAAAAACAATCCAACTAGAAGATATCCAATCGGGATCAGGATAGACCAAATCAAAATTTGTGTCAATCCAACACCACCGACACCAATGATTTTTCCTAGCATTAATTGGAATGGTTTCACGGAAGAAATCATTACTTCTACGATCCGACTGGTCTTTTCTTCCATCACTGATCGCATCACCATCATGCCATAAATGAAAATAGTCATGTACATAATGAAACCCATCACGCCGCCAATTCCTGCGCCTATCGCCGTTGTAAATTTACTTTCTCCTTCCACACCTCCTCGGGTAAGACTCACACTGGATTTTAGATTATCTAATTGTGATTTTTCTAATTTCATTTCCCGCATCTTGTAGTCTCTGATCTTGCTGGAGATTTTCGATTCGAGGTTCATTTCGATATCCAAGCCTAATTGTTTTTTTGCATGATATTCGATTTCGAAAGTTTTTGCACTTAAAATTTTTACCTCTGGAACTTTGATGACAACATCGAATTCTGAGCTATCCATCCCTGAAACTAATTGGTCGTAACCATCATCTTTTATAACAAAGAAAAGGTTGTCTTCATTCGCAGGTTTTCTATCTAAAATACCATGCTCATCTACAAGGGCTACTTTTAGTTTATCATCCCCCTCGTAAGAAAAGATAAAACCAACAACGATAAAAAATAAGACAAATGCAAAAGGGGTAAGAATGGTTGCAAGAATAAAAGAGCGTTTTTTTACTCTAGTTAGATATTCTCGCTTTATGATTAGCCAAAGTTTATTCATATTGATTGATTAGTTGATTGTTTAAAATAATCGAAATTCGAAATACTATGATCTAAAAGTCAAAGATTACTCCTCACTGGTCATTCCGATTGATTCTACTTTTTTAATAAAAATCTCATTAAGACTTGGAAGTATTTCATTGAAAGAATGAATAAAAACCTCTTGCTGTAATAAGCGTTGAAGTAACTGGTTAGAATCTGTTTCCGCGTCTACTTTTATTATAATACTCTTATCCGTTTTCTCAATTACCTTGGCCATGTTCAAAACATTCTCAGGAAGTATTCCGGTGTATTCAATTTTAAAAAGATTATCCTTGAATTGATTTTTGACATCGGCAACTGTTCCTTGAAGTACATTCTTTCCTTTATTGATCAAGACGATGTGTTCACAAATTTCCTCTACCTGTTCCATTCGGTGTGTAGAAAAAATAATACTGGTTCCTTTACGATTGAGTTCGTAAATTTCATCTTTGATCAAGTTCGTGTTGATGGGGTCAAGACCAGAGAACGGCTCGTCCAGAATAAGTAATTTGGGTTCGTGAACGACGGTAGAAATAAATTGAATTTTTTGCTGCATTCCTTTAGAAAGCTCTTCAACTTTTTTTGGCCACCAATCTTCAATTCCGAATTTTTCAAACCAATAATCAATTTTAGATTTTGCATCTTTTTTTGAAAGCCCTTTGAGTTGAGCAAGATACATGAGATGATCGCCGACTTTCATTTTTTTATACAGTCCTCGTTCTTCAGGCATATAACCAGTCTGAGAAGGATGTGTGCTATTTAATTTTTCACCATTAAAATAAACAGCCCCAGAATCTGCCCGAGTGATGGTTGTAATGATTCGGATCAAAGAAGTTTTTCCAGCTCCATTAGGTCCTAACATTCCAAAGATTGAACCTTCTGGCATGTCAAAGCTCACGTGATTGACAGCCATGTAATCCCCGTAGGTCTTAGTGACGTCATCAATTTTTAGTATACCCATATTTTATAGTTGATTTTTTAGTATTCCAATTTGTTACTCCAATAATCTCACTAATTAAATGAAAAATTGCAGATTTTCTATTGAGTTCTCTTTTTTTTCGATAAAAAAGAAAGATATTCCATTTTAAAGAATAAAATGTAGGACTTAGTGATTAAAAAAAAATCTATTTAATGATTCCTGAAGTTTCCAATACCTGGTATATTATTGCTAATCCCGCAGCGGGGAAAGGTAAGGCTAAAAAGGAATTGGCTAATCTCTGTGAGGCATTGAAGGTTAGTGGATTTTCTTTTGAAATTGTTGAGACAAAAAATAGAGGACATGCAACGGACTTAGTCGTTGAGGGGATTAAAAAAGGTTTTCGAAATATAATCGCTCTTGGAGGTGATGGGACTAATAATGAAGTAGTGAATGGGATTTTATTACAAAAAGTAGTTCCAACTGCATCGATCTCTTATTGTCTATTTCCAGTAGGCACTGGAAATGATTGGGCAAAAGAATACCAGATTTCAAAAAAACTGAATGAATGGATTAAGATGTTGAAAGCGAATAAGGTCTTTATACAAGATGTTGGACTGGTCAGTTATTTTAAAAACGGGAAGCAATCGCAACGATATTTTGCGAATGTAGCAGGAATGGCTTATGATCCTTATGTGCTAGCTGAGATGGAAAAACTAAAACGTCCGGTCACTAATCGGTTGGCTTATTTGTTATACGGAATGTATTATGTGTTTAAATATAATCTTCAAAAAGCTAGGGTACATTTTAATGGAAAAATTGTCGAAAATTATTTCTATTTAATCAACGTTGGAATTTGTAAGTACTCGGGAGGAGGGATGCGTTTGGTTCCTCATGCGATTCCTGATGATGGAAAATTAGCATTGACACTTGCAGGAAGACTTTCTAAAATTGGAGTTCTTTTAAATTCCTATCGATTCTATAATGGAACAATTGGAGATCATCCAAAAGTCGATGTTTTTAAATCTGATCGTGTAAAAGTGGAAGCCGTAGATGGACCAATTGCACTCGAAGTAGATGGAGAGCTTATTGGAGAAACACCAGTAGAATTTACTTTGATTCCTAAAGCCTTGAAGGTAGTTGTTCCGTGAGACATTATCAATCGGGCTGTAAATCAAATGGCCAAGAACGAGAGCGCTCTTGACCATTTGACTATTTAATATCTTGTGACCTTTTAATTAATTACTCTTAATTCCACTCTGTCATTCTCCTGATGCTCTGCTCTAGAACAATTCACTCCGTTTCTACAATTGTTCAACAATTGAGTTTCTCCATATCCTTTAGCCGTCACCCGGTCATTTGAAACTCCTTTGTACACTAAGAAAGCCATGATAGACATTGCTCTTTTTCTAGAAAGATTATGATTATTTACATCGTCACCAAGAGCAGAAGTATGACTTCCTATTTCTACTTTGATATCAGGATACATATTCATAAGGTCAACTACAGCTGCTAAAGATCGCGTGTCTACAGGTGATAACAAATAAGAACCTTTTTGATAAGTTAAGCCTGAAATGATAAATCCTTTTGCAGGGATTGCTTGTTTAGCTTGAAGCAATTCTGCAAGAATTGGTAGTTGCTCGGGGACGTCTGCCAACGCAGAAGATTGATCTCCTAAGAGAACTGGTGGCTCCGTTTCCATGGGTTCTTGATCCATGATTGAGGTGCCTCCTGGAAAAGATTCTTCTATTGGAGCTTCTTCCATTTCTACAATTTCCTCTATTGGTTCAGAAATAATAGTTTCTTCTATAACTGGACTTAATTCTATAATTTCTTCCATAGGAGGAAGCTCTTCTTTTACATATTCTTGTTCCTTAGTTTTGATTGACCGTTTCTTCTTTTTAGAAGGAATAATTAAGTTAATCGCTTTAGATTCATTGTTATTCGTATTGGTAGATTTTTCAACTGCCACGGCTTCTTTGATCTGTTCTGTTTTAACAGGAATTGATCTCGATGGTACTTCTTCCATGACCTCTTCTTTGATGACTTCCTCAACGATTGAAAATTCTTCTTCTTCCATTGGAGGAGCATCCATGATGTCAATTTTTTCTTCGACGACTGTTTCCATCTGTTCGGAAACGGGCTCTTCGATTACTCCTGTTTCTATTTCATTAGCACCAGACCTTGCTGGAGACGCTTCAATTTTAGATTCTACAACAGCGATTCTTTCTTCTCTGCTCTCAACAATCTCTTCTTTTATAGCAGGCTTTGTTACCGTTTCCGTTTCCGCAATTTTCTCTTCACGAAGTTTTTCTAAAGTTTCATCATTGCGAATAGTGCCTTCCATATTAGTAACTGGTCGTTCTTCGACTTCCTTTTTTTCAACGGGGTTATTACTTATTGTTTCAGTATTTGGAATTTGAGATCTGATAGATGGCGAGGATGGAATTTCCTCAGTCATCATTTCTTCTTCCTCTTCTCTTACAGGTTTTTCGTAATCTACTAACCCTTCAAAGTCCAGAGAATCTAAATTCGCATTAATACCTTCCATGACTTTAAAAATATAAACGTCATCATCTCCTCCATTTCTTGAAGAAGCAAAAATACCTGAATCCATTGTCTCATCAAGAGATATCGAAATATCATCGTAAGAACTATTGATCGGTTTTCCAACATTCACTGGTTTTTGCCAAGTGCCATTATCTTTTAAGTTCGAAAAGAGAATATCAAAACCTCCGAAACTAAGATGCCCTTTCGAGCAAAAGAATAATTTGTCAGACGAATGATAAAAAGGAAATGCTTCATTGGCAGGAGTGTTGATAACGGGACCTAAGTTTTGAGGACTTCCCCAAGAATCTCCTTTCTTTGTAGATAAGTAAATATCGGTTCCACCAAGTCCGCCTCTTCTATCCGAAACGAAAAATAACTTTTGACCATCAGGAGAAATAGCTGGATGCATGTAATTAAAATCTGTTCTACAAAATGGAAGTATTTTTACATTTTTCCATTTTTTTCCATCATCAGATTCCGCACTATATAATTGGATATTGTAACTGTTGTCTTTTCCTGCCGTTTCTCCGGTTCTAGTAAAGATGACTGTTTTTTTATCTTCGGTAAAACTAACTGGCCCGCAATGTTTATTAAGGTCATTAATTTTTTTAGAAAAATTTTCTGGAGAATTATAAGAGCCATCACTTTGCTGAGCACTGAAATAAACCCTTTGAAAATCCCTTCCTGTCCATCCTGATTTTTGTTTTAAAGGATTCATTCCTGATGATCGGTCAGAGGTGAAAACAATTCCATCATTAAAAAACAAAGGAGCAGAATCATCTGCATCAGAATTATGTTGAAAGTCTTCAAGACTTACATTTTTAAAATAAGGCACCAAGGTTTTTACTTTATCACAAGCATAAGCCATACGAACCGCATTTTTATCATTGGGTTCTTTTTCGTTATATTTTAGAAACCAGCTTTTAGCTTCATCGTATTTGCTATTACTCATTAAAGATTCCGCATAATAGAAATATGATTTAGACTTCGCTTTGTCATTTGCGACTACCTTAGCATACCATTCTTCTGCTTTGACCATTTGATTAGTCATACGGTAGCAGTAGGCAAGTTTAGTACTTGCTGAAAGGTTATCTTTAATTGCCAAAGCTTCCTCGTAAAGGGTTATGGCATCCTTGAATTTGTTTAGTTTGTAAAAACCATTTGCTTTTTTAATCTGCTGCTTTTGAGCAGTAAGGTTGGTGGCTGCGAAGCAGCAAAGCAAAATAATTAACGTTCTGAAAAGGTTCATTTAAGCGCTTTTTTGATAAATTAGGGGTGAGGAACGGGAGTTTTACATCAAAAAAAACTGTTATTCCTACACGCATAATTTTGTGATTACTGTTTCTGGGTATCCTCTTTTATCAATGGCTGCAAAAAATGTGCTATTATTTTGGGGGAAAGTATTAAGCTAGTAATTCAAATTATGTGTAAATAATAAATTAAATACTTGCTTACGTGAGTACAAAGTTATACCTTTTTGATATACAAGTAAATAAAAATGGGAGATTTTTTTTCAAAAGATACACATTATCAATACTTAAAATATATTTTTTATTATAATTAATCGTAATCCAAACGCAAGACTAATCGTTTTATTTTTTACCAAAACGTTAATAAATATGAAAAACACAATTACCTTTTTATTGCTACTAGCTTGTTTCAATCTTTCTTTTGCGCAAATTACTGAAGAAGAGCGGGTGATGACTCAGGGAATCAATAATGCCCTAATGATTAATATTCCAAATGCTGATGATAAGGCTGTAGAAAAGCTATGGAAAAAACACATGAAGAGCAATGGAAGTAAGACTAAGAAGATTAAAAAATCTAAAGAGTGGTTTTCCGGGAATGCTGATATTACAGGAGTTGGAGGTTCTAATTCAGTGGATGTCTATGCAACGTTTGAGCAAAGCGGTTCTGATGTGAAAATGACAACCTGGTTTGATATGGATGGTGCTTATCTCAATAGTGCTGATCATCAAGAACGATATAGTGCAGGAGAAAATTTTTTGACTGATTTCGAAATGCAAGTTTACAAAGAAGGGGTTAAATCGGAGATCAAAAATGAAGAAAACAATCTGAAGAAATTAGATTCGGAGATGAAGAAACTGAAGAAGAACAACGATCGATATCATAAAGAGATTGAGGATGCAAAAAAGAAAATAGCTAAGGCAGAAGCTAATATTGAAGAAAATCTTCAGGAACAAGAAGAAACAACTATAAAAATTGATGCTCAAAAAGAAGTAGTTGAACTGACTAAAAAGAAACTCGAAGTTCGAGAAAATAAATAAAAACCTCATTATAAAAAAGATGTTAGTAGACTTACTAACATCTTTTTTATCAATTCATTTCATTTGACGACTTGCCAACATCTTTTTTGATTGTTGCATTTTTTTGCGTATATTTGCATAGCGAACAATACTTGTTTAATTTATTTGGTGATATTTTTATATACTTTTTAAATTGACAAAAGAGGGCCTAGGATCTCTAAATATATTGCAAATAAATAAATGTGAGTAATTCCTCACACTTTCCGACTTTGAAAGCACTTAATAGGTAGTCTATTTAATAAAAAGGAATTCAAGCTTTACAGATTGTTTTTTTTAATTTATGGCAGTGTTTTTACCTTATTCTCATTAAAAAATACCGTTAAATAATAATTTTTAAAAATCGTTATATGTAAGGTCTTATTAATTTTGACTGATAAAAAAATCGGGTCGATTTATCCACAGGTTATCAACATGTTTGTCTAAAGTTATTAACATTGCGAATGTGGAAAAGCGTAATTTGATTTAGCTTTTTTACGATTTTAAATATATTTTTGCCTGACTTTAGTTTGGAATGGATAAATCTACTCCAAATTAGAAGTAACTATGATGAAAACTATGTTTGGAGGATTGATTTTTCTCACTCTTTTGAAGCATCAAAATAAAATATGTCAGAATCAGATTACCCCGTTAAATTTGGGGCTTATAAAAACAAAAAGAAGGGCAACGATTTATCCAATTATGTTTTTGGAAAAGTACAGCCGCAAGCACTTCCTCTAGAGGAGGCAGTCTTGGGAGCAATCATGCTTGACAAAGATGCCCTTCCTGTTGTCCTCGATATTTTGCAATCCGAAAGTTTCTATTCTGAAGGTCATAAGATGATCTACAGAGCCATGTTGAGATTATTTGAAAAAACTCAACCTGTCGATCTTTTGACCGTAACTGAAGAGCTCAAGAAAGTAGGGGAATTAGAAACGGTTGGTGGACCATATTATTTAGTTGAACTAACCAATAGAGTTGCATCTGCAGCGAATATAGAATATCACGCTCGTATCATTTCTCAGAAACATATTCAGCGTGAGCTGATTAAAGTTTCTACCAAAATCATCAGAGATGCTTACGAAGATACAACGGATGTTTTTCAATTATTGGATGATGCAGAACAGGGGTTGTTTGATATTACTCAGCAAAACTTAAGTCGTGGTTACGAAAGTATTGGAACCATTGCCAGTAGAGCTTTAAAATCATTAGAAGAGCTTGCAGGAAAAGAGGAAGGCTTAACTGGAGTTCCTACTGGATTTGTCGAATTAGATCGCTTGACTTCTGGATGGCAATCATCGGATTTGATTATTGTGGCAGCAAGACCAGGTATGGGTAAAACTGCATTTACTTTAGCCCTTGCTAGAAATGCAGCATTAGATTTTGGAAAAGGAGTTGCTTTCTTTTCACTGGAGATGGCAAATGTTCAGTTGGTTCAACGTCTGATTTCTATGGAAGCAGAAATTCCTGGTGCGAAATTAAGAGGTGGAACATTAGAGGAATACGAATGGCAACAACTGCATAGTGCAATTGAGAAAATGAGTGAGGTGCCGATCTTTATTGATGATACACCAGGTATTAATATTTTTGAGCTTCGAGCGAAATGTCGACGACTCAAAATGCAGCATGATATCCAAATGATCATCATTGATTATCTTCAGTTGATGACAGGTGGACCAGATCAGAAAGGTGGAAATCGAGAGCAAGAGATTAGTGCTATTTCGAGAGCTCTGAAAGGATTAGCGAAAGAATTGAATGTTCCGGTTATTGCACTTTCACAGTTAAGTCGTGCAGTGGAAACCAGGGGAGGAGATAAACGACCACAGCTTTCTGATCTTCGGGAATCTGGAGCGATCGAGCAGGATGCGGATATCGTATCGTTTATTTATCGTCCTGAATATTACAACATCCTGGAAGATGAAGAAGGACAATCATTAAAAGGAGTTGGAGAAATTATCATTGCTAAACACCGTAACGGTGCTTTGGGTTCTGTAAAGCTTAAGTTTACAGGCCACTTTGCGAAATTTTCAAATCTAGACGATCCAAACTTCAATGAATTATTAGGAGGTGAAAGTGATAAAGATTTTCCAGAAGTACAAACTAATATTATTACCCGTTCTTCCAGAATGAATGATGATGATATTCCTTTTTAGTAAAATCGGAATAAATTTTATGGTTCTTTGACAAATTCTGAGGACAAGCCATAAATAAGATCAAAAGCGACAGTAGGAAGCGTTGATATTTTTTATGTCTTTGTCTAAAACGAGGGAATTGTCAAAGAATAAATTTTACCATTCCTTTGAGAATGACGGAAGCTTATACTAGTTTCCGTCATTTTCATTTTTGAATAATTCAATAGATTTATTTTCAATGTCCAAAGATCAAAACATAAAAGAGGAAGATACTCCTGCAGAAGGAATGCGTTTGAATAAATACGTTGCTCATTGTGGTATTTGTTCTCGTAGAAAAGCGGCAGAATATATTATGCAAGGTTTGGTGAAAGTCAATGACCAATTGGTCAAGGAGCCAGGCCATAGAGTGTTGGATGGGGATCAGGTTTATTACAAAAATGAGTTGATTGAGCCAGAAGTGAAACAGGTTTATCTTCTAATGAATAAACCGAAAAATACAATCACAACAGCTAAGGATGAAAAGGGGAGAAGAACGGTGATGGATTTGATTGGGAAGGCGGTAGATGTTCGGATATTTCCAGTCGGTCGATTAGATAGAGAAACAACCGGATTATTATTGTTAACCAATGATGGTGATCTTACTAAAAAATTATCGCACCCAAGTCATGAAGTTCAAAAATTCTATCACATCATTTTGGATAAGCCAGTAGCTGAAGATCACATTAAACAAATTCGGGAAGGAATTACACTTGAAGATGGCCCCGTTCCGGTAGACTCTGTAGATTATATCACGGATGCTGGAAAAGAAGAAGTCGGAATAGAAATCCATATCGGAAGGAATAGAATCGTTCGGCGTATTTTCGAACATTTTGGCTATGTTGTTCAAAAACTAGATCGAACCTATTATGCAGGACTCACCAAGAAGAATCTCTCTCGTGGCCGTTTCAGACACCTCACTGATAAAGAGGTCATGATGTTAAAGCATTTCGTTTAATTAACCTAGATCAAAAACGCCAAAGTTAATAACAATCCGATTATTCTCGATTAATGTTTAAACCGGAGTTTGTCAAGAGTCTAATTGAATGGAGGTAAGGTTATAATTTTAATAAAAACACACACTAAACCTGTCTGAAAAAATCATTTTCAAACTTTCTTTCGAATACCAATATTCCTCTCATCAAAGCAAGGTTTTCCCTCTGATCCCTACGTATCTCTATTTCTCCACATATTATTTCACAAAAAAAATACGTTTACATCGTTTAAGACATGGGGAAACCCACTAAAAACTAAAAACTGGTAACATTTTAGATAATACAATTATGCAAGAGACTAACTTTTATACTTATATTTGGTCTGTTATTAAAAACAATAGCGTTATGAAACATTATATAAACATACTACTCGCTGTCTTTCTGACAGCCAGCCTGAGTAATGCAAACACTACAAATCAGGCAGATTATACCTTTACCATTCATCTAGGAGCCTTTGTAAAAGCTAAAGTGACGGATTTTGAAGATATCCGCCCGTATGGCTATATGTATGCACATAAACTCAATAATCTACACCAAATTTATATGGGAGATTATGAAACGGAAGGTGCTGCAATTAAGGTTTTAGACAAAATAAAAATCAAAGGTTATCCAGATGCCTTCGTGACTCGAAGAAGCTTAGCATCCGGATCGAATAAAACAACAATCGAAATAGGAAGTCAGGAAGTTGGTAAAAATATCAACTGGGCAAATTATTCGAATGTTGGACCACTGCAAACTTTTCAATCTGGTAATTTTATTATCATCGTAACCGGACCTTTTAATAGTCAAGATGAAGCACAAGGTCGATTGACTCATATTCAAAATAGCGGATATAAAAATGCAGGTATTCAAATAATAAATAGTGCTTTACTTCATAAAGTCGGTGATTTTGAAACAGGCGGAGGTATTCAAATTCCTACAAGTTTCGAGAGAATCGTTGTTCCACCAGCTCCAGAAGAGGAAGTGGTAATCGCAGAGATTCCACCAAAGAAAAAGTCGATGAATATGATGGTCAAGAAAAAAACTCCAGCTAAAAAAGTAGACCCGAGAGATGAACCTAGGCCTAGTACTTATGGCGATGATGTATTGACTGCTAAATCTCCAACAGCAAGAATAAAAACAAAACCTAAAGTTGAATCGGCTAAAGCTGCGGAGTCAGTTGCTACAAAAACGAAACCAGCAACAAAGACAGAAACAAAAGCAAAAAAGAAAATAGAGAAGAAGGTTTTTGTTGAAAAAACTTTAGCAACTCCAACGATACGGCCAAAAGTAAAAAGAACCTCTGTTCTTAAACTTCAAGAAGTTTTAAAACTAAAAGGCGACTACAAAAGTGGACTGGATGGGTTCTATGGTAAAGGAACCAATGCGAGTTACAAAAATATGATTACCAAGAATAAAGAAATTCAAAAATATAAATGGTTAGCTAAAATGTATAAAGAAGAAGCTGGAGAAACTTCTACTTTAGAGCAAATCATTTTTACCATGAACGATGATGTAGCAGCTGGAGTAAGTAGATTGAAAAATGAAAAGTCAGCAATTTCAAAAGCATACCAAGCTTATGGAATTTATGCATTGAGTGGAAAAAATAAAACTACAGATAAATTAATGAACGAGGCGATCAAAGAAAGTTTTTCAAATAATAAAATGAAAAACAAAGCGCCATTCGATTATAAAGCAAAACAATCTTATAGCAATTACGCTGAATTGATTAAGCACATAAGATACATTCATGGCGCATCAAAAGAAGGAGTTGCAGTGCCATGTTGGATGTTCGAAAAGCATGAAAAAGAAGCCGTTGCAGCTTTTGATCCCGCTAATGAATTAGCCTCTAGTGATTATGTACTTCAAGATTGTGGGAATGTTATGGCTTGGGAAAGTCTAAGTCTAATTGAAACAATCATGAAAGAGATGACACCTGATTTGACTGCAAAGGAAAAACAAGAGGTAGCTAAAATGCAGTCTAAAAGAGCAAGTTTGATGTTGTCACCTAAAGCTCAAAGCGTTGAAGCTTATAAAAATATTGATAACTGGAATAAGAATTTGTGGAGCGGATTAGCGTAATGGGAAGCAGCAGATCCATTGCATGCAAAAATTATGACGCCGTTAAAAGTGACTTACTTTCAGTCTTGGGCTTTACTCGAAGATCATTTTATGAACAAAGGATTCGAGACAAAAGAAGCAAGAGGGTTATCGCTTTGTGTTATGCAGTCAATTGTTGATCCTTACCTATCTCGATATTCTGATAAATAAATCAGCAGAGAATTTGTGATACCAAAAAGCCCTGCCGAGCTTAATGTTCGGCAGGGCTTTTTTTATTTTCCCAAGGATACTCTTTTAAGTTTAAGTCTTCGAAAGAAGATGTACAGTATAAAAGCAAGTTTAGAAACTTGCTTGAAAGTATGCGATCTACTTCGCTAAAAAACTAAACCTAAACCTAGTTTCAACAGTCTGTTGCGGAACTGCCTGCAAATTCAGTTTTACAATAATATTAAATCTAGTATTTTCAAAAAACTGCTTTGCATCAATCAACGTCGGAATAATATCCAAATCCTCACCGGTATTTAGTGGAACATTGGGTCGCCAAAACACCTCTCTCGCATTCGATTCGTCATCAGTATATATCATGACCGATACATCTCTAATAAAGCTATAGTTCGATAAGCCTGAAAAAATAGTTGACATCCGAGCAGAGCCAGGATTAATGGCAATCAACTCAGAAGCAGTTACATTATTCGATGAGAGATAAGAACCCAGGTTCACATTCCGCAGATAAAAATAATGCGTTTCAAAAACATTCAGGCCCGCAGGAATGGTGAGTTCTCTTTCGTAGGCCATTTCAAATCTTACTTCCGGATCGTTTTTTCTACAGCCCGATAAAACAAAAATAGCCAGTATAAATGGGAAAAACTTTTTCATAATTATATTATTAATCTGTACTCTTTCCTCTCAATTTTCAACAAAAACATAAAGAAACATAAAAATCAACACCTTTCAGTATTGGTGTAAAAAGCATTTCAATTATAAAAATTGATAAATCGAATCTGAATAAACTTAGATGCTCTATCTTCTAACGTAAGAATTTTAAAAAATTATTCAATAGTTACAAATTTATAACTATTTTTAATCAGTTCTATTCATTTACGAACTACCTCATTATTAATCTACAAATGAAAAACCAACATGGGCGAACAAAAAGTCTCACTCCTGACAGATCAGGCGCAAATGCATCGTTTTGTAAGATTCCTTTTGGATGATGTGCAGTCTTTGCAATATATGATTGAAAACGACTGGTTTGAAACCGGTATTACCCGAATTGGCGCCGAACAGGAAATGTGTCTGGTCGATGCCAAAACCTTCAAGCCTGCTCCGATAGCCATGGAAGCCTTGGAAACCATGAAAAATTATCCTTGGGTAGAAACAGAGTTAGCAAGATTCAATCTCGAAACGAACATGATGCCGAGGGAATTAAAAGGAAAATGCTTTAGTGAAATGGAAAAGGAGAATCTTGGAAATTTAAACAAGATTCGAAAAAAACTGGATAAGCTAGAAGCTAAATTAATCCTCACAGGTATATTACCGACTTTACGGAAGCCACATTTAGAAATGCATAACCTCACTCCTAAAAAGCGATATTACGCTTTGATGGAAGCGATCAATAGTCAGCTGATTGGGAAGGCATACGAACTTCGATTAACCGGAATAGACGAGTTATTAGTTCAGCATAAATCTCCGCTATTAGAAGCTTGTAACACTAGTTTTCAGGTTCATCTTCAGATTACTCCAGATGACTTTGTTCATATGTATAACATCGCTCAAGCTTTAGCTGGTCCGACGATGGCTATTGCTGCGAATTCTCCGATAGTTTTTGGTCGAAGGCTTTGGCATGAATCGAGAATTGCTTTGTTCCAACAATCCCTCGATACTCGGACCACACATGACCATATGAGAGAACGTTACCCACGCGTAAGTTTTGGTAGCGACTGGCTAAAAGGGTCCGTATTAAATATTCACAGAGAAGATATTGCAAGGTTCCGAGTATTGATAAGCAGCGATGTAGAAGAAAAAGCGAGTGCTATGATAGCGGCCAATAAAGTACCGAAACTTCGAGCTTTGCAAGTTCATAATTCGACCGTTTATCGATGGAACCGTCCTTGTTTTGGAATTAGTCCAAATGGTAAACCGCATTTGAGAATTGAAAATCGTGTTCTACCTTCTGGCCCGACTGTAATTGATGAAATGGCGAATACTGCTTTATGGATTGGAGCGATGACTGCTTATGGTCAAAAATATAAAGACATTTCTAAACACATGTCTTTTGATGATGTTCGTGACAATTTTGGAAAAGCGGCACGCTTTGGAATTGATTCTAACTTCACCTGGTTTAAAGACAAAAAGATTTCTACTTGTGAATTAATTAAAAAAGAAATCTTGCCAATGGCTAGAGAAGGACTGGCTAGCAAAAAAGTAAACAAGGCAGATATTAGTAGATATCTTGATGTCATTGAAGAGAGAGCAGAGCGACATATGAATGGAGCAAGATGGCAACTTAGAGCTTATTCGAAATTAATAAAAGAGACCAACCCAGATGAAGCGGCAACTGTTTTGACCGCTGCAATTATTCAAAACCAGGAGCAGGAACTGCCCGTACATACATGGAAAATGCCAGAATTATCAGACCTCAAAGAATATCGTCCTTCCAAAGTGACTGTCGAAGAATTTATGGTCACAGATGTGTTCACCGTTCAAAAAGATGACATCATAGAACTGGTTGCTGAGATGATGGATTGGAGAGGCATTCGATATACTCCTGTAGAAGACGTGAAAGGAAACTTGATCGGCTTGGTTACTTCAAGACTTATTCTACGGCATTTAATTCAAAATCCAAAACTAAAAGGGGAGGCTAAATTAGTTAATGATATCATGATTAAAAACCCGAAAACAATTTCTATGAAATCCACTATTATAGAAGCGATGGAGATCATGAGAAAAAATAAGATCGGTTGCTTGCCAGTTGTAAAAGGTAAAGAATTAATAGGAATCATTACGGAGATGGACTTCCTTAGAATATCAGGAAGATTAATCGAACGATTGGAAGAAAATAAATAGAAGACAGAGGAGGTTTATTTTGGTTTTATAAAAAAGTATCATGACTCAGATGGACAATGTGCTAATGATTGTGCCGCCTCAAGTTCATCTATTGGATATTAATGGCCCTGCTCATGTTTTTTATGAAGCTCAAGAATATGGCGTAGAATTGAAACTACATTTTGTATCATTAGATCAATCTACGGAAATCAAAAGTAGTGCAGGTTTATGCTTTTCGAAACTGAGTCCCTTCGATCAATTTGATTTGAAAGAAGGTGATTTTATTTTCGTTCCAGGATTCGATTATGAACTGCTCTCTGACCAAAGGTTTTTAAAAAAGAAACAACCTTTTTTGAATTGGTTGAAGAAACAATACGATCAAGGAGTTAGTATTTGTTCTGTTTGCACTGGAGCTTTTCTATTGGCAGAGACCGGAATTTTAAATGACAAAACTTGTACAACCCATTGGAAATATTTTTTGAAATTTAGAAAACGATTTCAAAAAATAAAATTGGAAGAAAACAGATTGTTCACCATCCATGATCGTCTCTACACTAGTGCAGGAGTTGCTTCTGGAATTGATCTTGCGCTCTTTTTATTAGAACAACATTATGGTGCGAGGTTAGCTGCCGATATAGCAAAAGAAGTGGTCATTTATTTTAGAAGAAGTGAGCTCGATCCACAGTTGAATATTTATCTGCAGTATAGAAATCATTTGGATAACCGCATTCATAATATCCAAGATTACTTACTTGAAAACCTCGACCGACCTTTTACGCTAATAGACGTTGCCGAAAGTGTAAACATGAGTTCCCGAAATCTCACTCGCTCCTTTAAAAAAGCAACCGGTATTACCATTGGTTACTATCTTGAACAACTCAAAGTTGAAAAAGCGATTCAATTACTTTCTGAAGGAAATAAAGTAGATACAGTTGCAAAAGCTTGTGGATTTAAAAGTACCAACCAAGTTCGGAATTTATTAAAAAAACACAAAGGAATCTTACCCTCAGAAATATCCAAAAATCAAGACCCAACTTCATAGAGGATCCACTATCGCTTAATTTTATCTCCTCACTCCTGAGAAGAAGTCCTTATACTTCGCTTCTTTGTCCTTCTTTTGTAGACGTGTCTAACCTAAATTTGTATTTCAATTAAAAAACCAAAAAGACAAATCATGAAATACCTAATCTTCTTATTTTTTTTTACAAACAATTTATGTACTGCTCAAACTTCCTTCAATCAAGATTCCCTTTTCATTTGTCCGCCCTGTAATAATTCCTGTGACAGCCTAACTTTTCATCAATCCGGAACTTGCAACCACTGTGGAATGGCCTTGATTTCAAAAACATCAGCGATACAAATAGAAAAAAAGAAAACTAAAATCGCATTTTACCTTCAATCAGGAGTAGAGATTCTCGACTTCGCTGGCCCAATGGAAGTCTTTGCTCAGGCAGGATTTAAAATCTACACGGTTTCCAAAACAAAAGAACCAATTCGATCACAAGGTATTTTGAAATTCGTCCCTGATTATGATATTACAGATGCCCCCAAAGTAGATGTCCTAGCATTCTTTGGAGGTAATGGTCGAGCAAGTTTTAGTGATCCCGAAGTAATTGAATGGATTAAAAAACAACAAGGCATCGATTATTACTTCTCCGTCTGCACAGGTGTTTTTGCTTTAGCAGAATCCGGAATCCTTGACGGAAAATCAGCAACAACATTTCACTTAGCATTGTCGAGCTTAGAGTCAGATTTTCCAAAAATAAAAGTTGAAAAAGAAGCAAGATTTGTAGACAATGGAAAGGTAATCACGACCGCAGGGATTTCTGCAGGGATCGATGGAGCATTGCATTTAGTGGCCAAGCTAAGAGGTCAGGAAACTGCAAAAAAAATCGCGGAGCATATCGAATACGACAAATGGGTGCCCGAAGAAGGACTGATTTTGTCTGATGATTCTCCTTATAAAGATTGAAAGTTAAAAAGAAACCTCCCTTTTTATTAAAAAAAATACACCTTCCTAATTCAAAATATCCTTTTGAATTAATTTTTTAAACAAAATTAATTCAATTGAAGCCCAGCTGTATCGCTATCTATGTATTAGATAGCGATATGTCGTTCAGAATCTTCCTGCTTGGGTAGAACAATCAAGTATTTCAATCCTTCTAGTAATAAAAGTGAGGCCTTAATCTTGAAGTTGTTTAAGAATGTGTTCTGAAAATAGTTGTAAGTGCTTGATTTCTAGGACGAAGCTTATTTTCTTTTTCGTAGCCGTAGCTACGGGAATTAAAATAGCTGAAGTAATTAGGAATCAATGACTTGCAAATAATTCATCAATTCATTTTTTAACAACTTCCACTTTTGATTTTTGAAACAAATTCATTGGATGCCGTTACAAGGATAGTCTTTTGCATAAAAACGAGAAACTTTATATTCCTTGTTTAAATAATGTTTAAAAATACTATTTTTGTGGCCTGCCAGCAGATAGCTGCAGCATCCTTTAATTAAAAACTAACCAAATATGGCTTTTGACATCAATATGATTAAGGCTCATTACGAGTCACTTCCAGCTAAGATTGCCGCAGCAAAGGCATTATTACAAAAACCTTTGACGCTGTCTGAAAAGATTCTTTACAGTCACCTTCATGCGGATTCTCCATTAAATAACTTCTCTAGAGGAAAGGATTATGTATTCTTTGCTCCTGATCGGGTGGCGATGCAAGATGCAACAGCGCAGATGGCATTGCTTCAGTTCATGATGGCTGGGAAAGATAAGGTAGCGGTACCTTCTACTGTTCACTGTGATCACCTTATTCAGGCGAAAGTAGGAGCAGCAGAAGATTTAAAAAATGCGAAGGACATTAGTTCTGAGGTATTTGACTTTCTACAATCTGTTTCTGAAAAGTATGGAATCGGATTTTGGAAACCAGGAGCAGGAATTATTCACCAGATTGTTTTAGAAAATTATGCTTTCCCAGGAGGGATGATGATCGGAACAGATTCGCATACAGTAAATGCAGGTGGACTAGGAATGGTGGCTATCGGAATCGGTGGAGCAGATGCGGTTGATGTGATGGCAGGGATGTCTTGGGAATTGAAAATGCCAAAATTGATTGGTGTTAAATTGACTGGAAAAATGAGCGGATGGACTTCTTCTAAAGATGTCATCCTAAAAGTTGCAGGTATCCTTACTGCCAAAGGAGGAACCGGAGCAATCGTTGAGTATTTTGGACCTGGTGCTCAGTCATTATCTTGTACTGGAAAAGGAACCATTTGTAATATGGGAGCAGAAATCGGAGCGACGACTTCTACTTTTGGTTATGATGATTCAATGAGCCGATATCTTAAAGCAACGGATAGAACAGATGTAGCAGAATTGGCGGATCAGGTAGCAGAACACTTAACAGGTGATGCTGAATGTTATGCAGATCCAGAAAAATATTTTGATCAAGTAATCGAAATTGATTTGTCAACTTTAGAGCCACACATTAACGGACCTTATACTCCGGATTTGGCTTGGCCGATTTCTAAATTTGCAGCAGCAGTAAAAGAAAACGGTTATCCTCAAAAATTGGAAGTTGGATTGATCGGTTCTTGTACCAACTCTTCTTACGAAGATTTAACTAGAGCAGCGTCTTTAGCTAGACAAGCAGTGGACAAAGATTTAAAAGTAAGATCTGAGTTTACAGTAACTCCAGGTTCTGAACAAATTCGATTTACTGTTCAGCGAGATGGTTTGTTAGATGATTTTGAGAAAATGGGAGGTGTAGTTTTAGCAAATGCTTGTGGTCCATGTATTGGACAATGGGCCAGACACACCGATGATCCAGATCGTAAAAATTCAATCATTACTTCTTTCAACCGTAACTTTACTAAGCGTAATGACGGTAATCCAAATACACATGCCTTTGTTGCATCTCCTGAGATTGTAACAGCGATGGCAATTGCGGGTGACTTAGCTTTCAATCCATTGACTGATGAGTTGAAGAATGAAAAAGGAGAGATGGTAAGGTTAGACCCACCTACAGGAGTTGAATTGCCAGCTAAAGGTTTTGAAGTTGAAGATGCAGGATTTATTGCACCTCCAGCAGATGGAAGTGGTGTAACTGTATCAGTAAGCCCAACCTCAAATCGTTTGCAATTGTTGACACCTTTCACACCTATCACCAATGAGGAGATTACAGGGATGAGAGTCTTGGTAAAAGCAAAAGGGAAATGTACAACGGATCATATTTCGATGGCAGGCCCTTGGTTGAAATTTAGAGGTCACTTAGAGAATATCTCTAACAACTGTTACATTGGAGCAGTTAATGCTTTTAATGACAAAACAAATACGATTTTTAATACAGAGACTAATGAGTATGGCCCTGTTCCAGAAACAGCGACCTACTATAGAAATAATAATATTGGAACTGTAGTTTTTGGAGAAGAGAATCTTGGAGAAGGATCTTCTCGAGAGCATGCAGCGATGGAACCTAGGTTCCTTGGTGTGAAAGCAGTAATTGTAAAATCATTTGCTCGTATTCACGAAACTAATCTTAAGAAGCAAGGGATGTTCGCTTTGACTTTTGTTAATCCTGCTGATTACGATAAAGTTCGTCAGGATGATAAAGTTGATTTGCAAGGATTTGAAGATATGGCGCCAGGTAAAAATCTGACAGTTGTCTTAAATCATGCAGATGGAACGTCTGAAAGTTTTGAAGTAAAACATACCTATAATAATGCTCAGATCGAGTGGATTCGTTCAGGTTCAGCCTTGAATAAAATCCGTAAAGATGCGGGTGTAGCTTAAGTAATTAGGTGACGATACAAAAAGCCGATTTGGAATATCCAGGTCGGCTTTTTTATTGGGATGTTTTTATTTTTAATATTGGTTATCAAAGAGTTGTGTTTAATCTTGAGTGATGTCTTTTAATAGATGTTTGTATTTTTTTTAAAAAATGTGACGTTTTCTATAATTTTCTGTCTAAATTACGTCTATCAATCTGATGTTCAATCAGTATTTATATTCCATCCCATACCATAACATAACCTAGTCAGAGTTAATTGCAATTGACTAAACATACTATTACTACTAAAAGAAAATTTTAACTATCAAAACCTATTTTTTAACTGACTTTAAAAACAAAAATTATGTTTAAGGAATTTAAAGATTTTATCATGACCGGCAACGTTGTCGAATTTGCAGTAGCTGTAATTATGGCTGGCGCTATCGGTTTAGTTGTTACTGGATTTGTAAATGACATCGTGATGCCTGTTGTTGGGGAAGCTACAGGAGGAATGGATTTTTCAAATATTAGACACATTTTATCACCTGCTGTGGGGACTGAAGGGACTGATGGCTATGTTGCTGAGAATGCAATCCGTTATGGTGCATGGATTAATACAATTATCAATTTATTGATCGTAGGCTTTGTAATGTTTTTAGTTGTTAAGTCTTACAACAAAATGCAAAAGAAAGCAGAGGAAGCTCCTGCTGGACCTTCTGCTGAGGATTTATTAGCAGAGATCAGGGACGCACTTAAGAAATAAAAAATCACATTTTGAAAATATTAAAAGCAGTTGTCCAATCGGACAGCTGCTTTTTTTGTTTATCTACTTTTTAGTTCTATTTTTAGAAAAACAAAACGCTTTAATGTCTTCCGAATCAAAAAACAAACTCAAAGAATTATTAGACCGACTACAAGTAGAAAGCTGGCAGTTAGAACTATTGGTTTCTGGATTTGCCATATTTTTGACGGCAGCTACTTTTGAACCAATCTCAAATTACGCTTCGAGATTACAGGTTATTTCAGAAGGGATTGACTCTCAATTTGGAGCACTCACCTTATTTTCCAGTATTTTGTATGGGAGTGTATTTTTTGTTTTTATAAACCTAATCCTCCATCTTGTTTTTCGAGGGATGTGGATCTCAGCAATTGGTTTACGATCAATATCCGGTGAGATTGATTTCGAGGAACTGAAATTTGCAAAACCTTTCGATAAGTTCATGCAAAAAAAACTTGGTTCCTTTGATGGCTTTATTCAGCGATTGGAGGATATCAGCAGCGTGATTTTTGCCTTTACTTTTTTGATCGTATTTATGATCATCTCCTTGTTTCTTTTTATTCTTTTCATGGGTTTGTATACACAATTATTAAATCCCATTATGAATAATGATCCATCGAAGGTTGTACAGTTTATCTGTATGGCAGTTGCGATATTTATTCTTTTTTGTGGACTTCTTTATTTTTTAGATTTTGTAAGTTTGGGCTTTTTTAAAAAGAAAAGATGGATCGCAATCTGGTATTATCCAATCTATAGAGTTTTTAGTATCATCACATTTTCCTGGTTGTATCGTCCATTGTATTATAATTTAATTGATAATAGATTTGGTAGACGTGTGGGGCTTTTTCTGGTTCCGTATTTCATTGTAATTGTATTCATGTTTACCGTGGATACATCAATAAATTTGTATATCCCAGAAATCAAAGGAGATTATGAATTAAAAGATCGTTATTTTGAGGATACCCGAGATGAGGATAGTCGAATGCGGTCGATTTCTATCCCTTCTAAATATATCAAAAATGGATTCTTAGAATTGTTTATAAAGTACAATGCAAGAAGAGATGATGAGTTGATAAAGGAGATCTGTCCATCTTTGACTCCTGACGAAGAATCAGGATTAGGGACGGATCTTGTTTGGGGAGGTAGTAGCAGTAGTAAAGAAAAAAGGAAGCATTCACCGCCGGATTCTTTACTAGATTGTGTATCTCAATTGTACCAAGTGTATATCAATGATAGTTTATACCAAGACTTAGATTATTACTTTTATGTAGATGATGCTTATGGAGAAGAAGGCCTTAAAACGATAATTGATTTAGACCATATCCCTAGAGGGAAGCATATATTAAAAGTAAACCGCAGAAAGTTTCCAAAAGCAACCGACTCTATTTATTATCGCAAATTAGTTGCCACACCAATCTGGTTAGAGTAGTGTGGTGTATACCAATTATTAATAAAACTGCTTTTTGATTATAACTTACTTCTGTTCATCTCGTAAAGCTCTTCGTAAAATCTTTCCAACATTCGTTTTCGGTAATTCCTTTCTAAACTCAACATGCTTTGGTACTTTATATCCTGTCAGGTTTTCACGGCAGTAAGCAATCAATTCTTTTTCATCTAAGGATTTATCTTTTTTAACAACGCATACTTTGACGACTTCTCCAGACGAAGGATGAGGAACACCAATTGCTGCTACTTCCAAAACTTTAGGATGCATGGCAATCACATCTTCAATCTCATTCGGGTACACATTAAATCCGGAAACTAAAATCATATCTTTCTTTCGATCCACAATTTGGAAATAACCATCTGCTGACATCTTTCCAATATCTCCGGTACATAGCCAGCCGTCAGGAGTAATGACATTTGTAGTTTCCTCTGGCTTGTTATAATAACCCTTCATGACCTGAGGTCCTTTTATTTGTATTTCACCAACCTCGCCCACTGGAAGAGGGTGTTTATTGTCATCGACAATTCTCATGTCTGTCGAAGGGATCGGCAGGCCAATCGTTCCAATCCGACCAGTATCATCTAATGGGTTAAAACTTGCAACAGGAGAAGACTCTGTCATTCCATAACCTTCCGAAAGAATACATCCAGTTACTTTTTGCCATTTTTCTGCAACCGCTTTTTGTACAGCCATTCCTCCACCAGCAGTAACCTTTAGGTCAAACTTCAGTTTCCCAAAATCGGCGTGATTAACCAAGGCATTAAATAAGGTGTTCACTCCTGTCATTACGGTGATGGTATGTTTTTTAAAAGCATCTATTACCGTTTTTAAATCTCGAGGATTTACAATTAAAACGGTTCTAGTACCAATGCTCATCAATGCTAGGCAATTGACAGAGAAAGCGAAAATATGATACATCGGTAAAGGAGATAAGGCGACCTCTTCACCGTCTTTTAAAAAAGGCAACATCACTGCTCTAATTTGAACCATATTAGAGACTAGGTTTCGGTTCGTCAACATAGCTCCTTTGGCAACACCTGTTGTGCCTCCTGTATATTGCAAAAGAATGACATCGTCTGGATTACTTTTATAATCTGGTAGCGTAAATTTTTTCCCTTGTTTCACTGCTTCACTAAAACTCACGGTATTAGGGATGTTAAACTTGGGAACCATTTTTTTTACAGACCGAACCACGAAATTTGTAATTGTTCCTTTTACTGTTCCTAATAACTCTCCAATGCTAGTCACGATTACCGTTTTGATCTGTGTATCTTTCATGACCTTCTCAAGATTAGAAGCAAAATTTTCTGCAATCACTATTGCCTTTACTCCTGCATCGGTGAACTGGTGTCGCATTTCTCTTGGCGTATAGAGAGGGTTTGTATTTACGACAACAAGGCCAGCTCGAAGTGCTCCAAATAAAGCGATCGGATACTGTAAAAGATTAGGCATCATTAAGGCGATCTTGTCTCCTGGTTCCAAGCCGCGAGAAATTAGGTAAGCTCCAAATTGTTTAGATTGTTTGTCGAGCTGATCAAAAGTCATATCCTTGCCCATGCAAGTGAAGGCTATTTGCTTTCGGTATTTTTCAAAAGTGTCTTCAAATAAATCTATTAAACAAGAATATTCATCAGGATTTATGTTGGCAGGGATACCACTTGGGTATTTCTGTAGCCAAGGTCTTTGATCAGTCATATTGATAGTCGTATTAAAAGGTTTATGCTCCAAAATACAATTTTTTTGCTTTTGACGAAACGTCAAGTGATCGAACCTGATGATTTCCTTATAGTGTACCTTATAATTGTGGCCTTGATATGCTAGGATTCTGGAGTATTTAATAATCAGTGTATTTCCTTTTTTTATCAATAAAAAACCCTTACCTTTGCACCGCTAAAAAATATTCTTAACCTTGTCTGTTAATTTTGATTCTAATTTAGCTCCATAAGAGTATGGGAGAATCTATAAAAAACAGATTGCAAATCGAGAATCCCTTTATGTCAGAAGAAAAGGATCTCAACAAAGAAGCGCCTAAAGCTGGTGCTCCTGTTGTAAAAACAGAAGATACTTCTGTTAACGAAATTGCTGTAACGGAGTTAGTAGAAGACCCGAATGCAGCTTTGCTTAAAACTGCTCACGACGATTTCGATTGGACTCAGACCAAAAAACATGGTCTTCCTTATACCGAAAAAGAAATCGAAGATTACCTAGCCGAATACGAAAGTACTTTAAGTGCCTTGATCGAAAGTGAAATCGTAAAAGGTGCTGTATCTGCAATTCACGATGGTGATGTTGTATTAGATATCGGATTCAAATCTGATGGTCTAGTCTCACTTTCTGAATTCCGTGATATTCCAGACTTGAAAGTTGGGGATTCAGTAGAGGTATATGTAGAGCAACAAGAAGATGAAAGAGGACAATTAGTTCTTTCAAGAAGAAAAGCTAAATTACTAAGAGCTTGGGAAAGTATCGTAGATTCTTTTACAAATGGCTCTGTTATTACAGGTATCATTGTTTCTAAAACGAAAGGTGGTTTAATTGCAGATTGTGGTGGTTTAGAAACATTCCTTCCTGGTTCTCAAATTGATATCAAGCCGATCATTGATTATGATGCATACGTTGGTAAGACAATGGAATTCAAAGTTGTCAAAATTAACGAGCAGATTAAGAATGCGGTAATTTCTCACAAAGCATTGATTGAATCTGATCTTGCTGAGCAGAGAGAAGCAATCATTGGTAAATTAGAAAAAGGTCAAGTACTTGAAGGTTTAGTGAAAAACATTACTGACTTCGGTGCATTCCTTGATCTTGGTGGAGTAGATGGTCTACTTTATATTACTGATATTTCTTGGGGTCGTATCAACCACCCATCTGAAATTCTTGCATTAAATCAGAAAATTAGCGTTGTTGTTCTTGACTTTGATGAGAACAAAAAACGTATTTCTCTTGGTTTAAAACAACTTCAACCACATCCATGGGAAGTATTGGATGCTGAAGTTAAAGAAGGTTCAGTAGTTAAAGGTAAAATCGTTAATATTGAAGATTACGGTGCATTCCTTGAAATTCAACCTGGTGTTGAAGGCTTGATCCACGTTTCTGAGGTTACTTGGAGCAATCAACCAATCAATGCAAGAGAGCACTTCAAACTTGGTCAAGAGTACGAAGCAAAAATCGTTACTATTGATAGAGATGAAAGAAAAATGTCATTAAGTGTTAAACAACTTTCTGATGATCCATGGAGTGAAATCGAAAAACAATTCCCTGTTGATGCTAGATTTAGTGGGGAGGTGAAGAACCTTACACCTTATGGGGTATTTGTTGAATTACAAGAAGGTATTGGAGGAATGGTTCATATTTCTGACCTTTCTTGGACTAAGCGTTATTCTCACCCTTCTGAGTTTACTAAAGTTGGAAATCAAATCGAGATAGTAATTCTTGATATCGATAAAGACAGCCGTAAACTTTCTCTTGGACACAAGCAGATTGAAGAAAACCCATGGGATACTTTCGAAAATGTATTCCCAGTAGGTTCTTACCATGAAGCAACAGTAGTTAGAAGAGATGATCGTGGTGTGATCGTTCAATTACCTTATGGTCTTGAAGCATTTGCTCCTATCAAGCACATGAAAAAAGAAGATGGTAAATTGGCGAACGTCGAAGAACAATTAACTGTTAAGGTTATTGAATTTAACCGTGATGATAAACGTATCCTTGTTTCTCACCTTCGTTACTTAGATGACATCAGAAGAGAAGCTGATGACACAGTAAGAAAAGAGAAAGATACAGTACGTAAAGAAACGCGTTCTTCTATAAAATCTACTCAATCAAAAGTTGAGAAAACTACTTTAGGTGACTTGTCTGTGTTCTCTCAGTTGAAAGAACAACTTCAAGGTAATGATGCTCCTGCAGCTGCAGCAGCTCCAAAACCTGAACCGAAGCCAGAACCAAAACCTGAACCAGAAGTGGTAGAGGAGGTTGTGGAAGAAGTAGTAGAAGATGTTACTGAAGAAGTAGTAGAGGAAGTTGCTGCACCAGTTACAGGTGATGTTGATGACTATAAAAAAGTTGAAGGCATCGGACCTAAAATTGAGCAGTTACTGCATGAAGGAGGATTAAACACTTATACTCAGTTAGCAGAAGCTGCACCTGATGCTATTCGTGAGATCTTAGCTGCTGCAGGTAATCGTTACAAAATGCATGATCCAACCACATGGCCAGATCAAGCTAAAATGGCTGCCGAAGGAAAGTGGGATGAATTGAAAAAGTGGCAAGATGAGCTAGATGGTGGTAAATAATTGAATGATTTTAATCAATTATATAAATCCCTGGTCTTTTGATCAGGGATTTTTTTTTGTAAAAAATGCTCTTTCGAGTTTAGAGCTATTGTTGTTTTGGATAAGGTTAAGTAGTGTAGTTTCGTGTATTTGAACTTCAGAAGATTATATAGTCTTTCATTAATTCGTTTTTAAACTTCTTACTTATCTTGTGATTAAAAAAAAACATGATGTCAAAATTCAAAATACTATCAATTAGCTTTTTGCTAATAACTCTAGCTTGTAAAAACGGAACACCTACTTCTTCTACTGATGACTCTGTATCTGAGATAGTCGATATTGATCTATTTTCAAAACTAATGATGAAGGACCATCAATTGATAGATGTAAGAACTCCTGAAGAATTTGCTGAAGGGTATATCTCAAATGCTAAAAATATCAATTACAGGTCTCCTGATTTTAAATCTCAAATTATTTCTTTAGATAAGTCAAAGCCAGTGCTAGTATATTGCAAAAGTGGAGGGCGAAGTGCTAAAAGTGCTGCAATATTTCAAGAAAATGGATTTGGAAAAGTGTATGATTTAAAGGGCGGAATTACAGCATGGATGAAAGCAGGCCAGCCTATTGGTAAATAACCAAAAAAAAGATTATTTTTTTCAAATATTTTTATAGAAAATTAAAGTATTTTGTAATACTTAAATTGCTGATTAATAGTTTTTTATAAAACATTATTTTCGCTAAATGAGAATTTTCCCTTGTTTTACAAAATAAAACACATTTTTTTGATAAAAAACCAAATAAAAGCTTGACTACTACTCTAAATTGACCTATATTTGCACTCGCCTTTGAAGAAAGGCATTTTTAGACAATAATATTTAAGAAAATACCGAAGAAAGAAAGAAGCTAGTCAATTGCGATTTGTGAAATTTTTCCCTTCGGAAGAAAGTTCATTGACACTGTTGGAAAGCAAGAAATAATTATGATGATTATTTCAAGCAGCACAAAAAAAGAAAGTGATAAAATGCGAATCAGTACGATTCAATAATGAAAATTATTGATGTAC
>CAKZTD010000101.1 GCA_937921595.1 uncultured Saprospiraceae bacterium | reverse complement strand
ATTCCTTTATAGTTTACTAAATGGCTATCATCTCCAGGCTTATGATAATCAGAATGCTGGCCAGAGAAAAAATGTAAAACTGGAATTCCTTCATTATAAAAAGAAGTGTGATCCGATGGGCCGATTCCGCTATCGTGAGTTTTTGCTGTGATCCCTGCAACTTTAATTTTTTCTAAAGTAGACTTCCAAACTGGAGCAGTTCCTGTTCCGTTGATCGCAATTACTTTCTCTTCATTGAGTCGGCCGACCATATCCATATTGATGAGGTAGTTCATTTTATCAAGTGGCAAGGTTGGCTTCATCACATAATTCTTAGAGCCGTAAAGTCCTAATTCTTCTCCAGAAAAAGCGATAAAAAGATAGTTGTTGTTTTTCAGTTCGCTTGCTTTTAAAGTTTCCGCGATGTAAAACATGGCTGCGATTCCACTGGCATTATCGTCAGCACCATTATGGATCGCTGGCTCACCTGCATGGAGTGATCCTCCGCCATCTCCCATTCCGAGGTGATCATAATGTCCTCCGATAACGACCGTTTGGTCCGCTCCGTTATCTAAAAATGCAACGACGTTTTTACCGGTCCGTGCTTCCGCATCTTTTGGGTCACCATGAGGATTCGATCTAAATTTAAAATCAAACGGGTGATACCAGGTACCGTCTACGCCTTTTGGTTTCAAACCAATTTCTTCGAAACGACTTGAAATGTAACGTGCAGCCATAGCTTCGCCAGGAGTTCCTGTTTCTCTTCCTTGCATCATATCACATGCGAGAAAAACAACATCGACTTGTAAGTCTTGGATGATTTTTTCAGTTTGTGCTGTTGCAAAGCCTGAGATAAACAGTACTGCGATTAATATTGTGTTTTTTATGATTTTCATCTTAATTATTTTTTACAAAAGTACGGAAGTCTGAGAGGAATTATCCTAAAAATTTTGTTAAATCGCTTTACTTTCCCCCAATATTAATCGGTATTTTCTAAAGTGCTCCGATTTTACGAACGCCAGCACCTATCCTTTTTGTTAGTTTGTCACCAAGTTCTGCCCTTGCTTTTTCTGCTTGTTCCAAGAGTTGATCAACAATCTGTGGATAATCTGCCAGTACATCTTGAGTTTCGCTGATATCATTTTGAAGATCGTATAATTCAAGATCCATTGGTGTATTCCATTTGTAATCGACAGGGGTCCCATCATCATTGCCAACAATATCTTTAAAAGATCGATAGCCATGAGGCAGATATAACTTCCATCGTCCGTCACCACTAAGAATCGCGTGAAGTTCATTTGTTTTATAATAAAAATAATACGCTTCGTGATGCGGTTTTTCTTGCCTTCCTGTTTTTAATAAATCTAAAATTTCTATCCCATCGATTTTTTGGTTTGGCAATTTAGCACCGCTAATCTTTGCGATCGTTGGAAGCAGGTCGATGGTCATTGCAGGGTTTTTAATTTCTTTTCCGACAGGAATTGTCCCTGGCCATCGCATAATACATGGCACTCTGACACCTCCTTCTAATGCAGTACCTTTTCCTTCTCGAAGTGGTAAGGCTTCTCCGGAGTGGGTTCCGTAATTTAACCATGGGCCGTTGTCCGATGCAAAAATAACTAAGGTGTTTTCATCTAAGCCTTGCTCTTTTAATGTTTTTAAAATTTCTCCAACCGACCAATCAATTTCTGAAATAACATCACCGTAAAGTCCGCGTTTTGACTTGCCTTTAAATTTTTCGGAAACGAAAAGTGGGACATGTGGTTGGCTATGTGGAACGTAAAGAAAAAAGGGTTGGTCTTTATTTTTTTTAATAAAACTCACTGCATGTTCTGTGTACCAGGTGGTGGTCATGCTTTGTTCATCTAAAGTGTCGACGATCGTTTCATTTTCAAAAAGCGGTAAGTCTTTAAAATTAAAAACAGGCCCTTGCTGTGGGTGATGTGGCCACATGTCGTTGGAGTATGGAATGCCAAAGTATTCATCGAAACCTTGGCGGGTTGGTAGAAATTTTTCTTCTGATCCTAAATGCCATTTCCCGAAAATACCGGTTGCGTAGCCTTGTGGTTTTAATATTTCTGCGATGGTTTCTTCATTAGGATTTAAGCCTTTTCCAACGTATGGCATAAAGGCGCCGTGAATTCCTAATCGGTCCGCGTAGCAGCCGGTCAGTAGCGAAGCTCTGGATGCAGAACAAACTGGCTGAGACACATAAAAATTGGTAAACCGAATGCCTTCTTTTGCCATTTGATCGAGGTGTGGTGTTTCTATATCGGGGGAACCAAAACAGCCGATGTCTTGATAACCTTGGTCGTCAGTAAAGATGATGACGATATTGGGTGGCGGAGTTTCTGCCACTGGCTTTGGGGTGTTGTTGCAGCTAAAAAAGAATGGAAGGATTAGAAGATAGAATATGTTTTTCATGATGGAAAATTTAATACTTAATATGTTTTAATTGTTGACTGACCTGGGTGACAAGTTACAAACTTGTCACTATTTGCACCTTCCAAGTTTAAGCCATCTGAAGCTGGCTTAAACTTGAAAGAGCGGTTTCATTTGGGCATAATTTACAACTTGGATTATTTATTATTTCTTGCTTCTTCTTTGGCGATGGTATTGGGATGAAGTTTTCTCCAATTGTATCGATTCGACCATTTGTGTGTTTTCCCTTGAGCTACTGCCGCGATCATTTCTCCGACAACTGACCCCATTTTAAATCCATGACCACTTCCTCCTGAACCGATGCTGAGGTTTTCGATTTCCGGGTGGCGATCAATCCAAAAGTGACCATCAAGGGTATCGGTATAACAGCAACGTCGGGTATAAACAATTGGATCTTTTGCTAGAGCTGGAATATGCTTTTTTAAAAATGATCTTAAATTCTCTTCATCTTTTTTGCTTACTAATCTTTCGTCATCCTCCGGGTGCAAGTCTAGACCGATTCCATGATTGGCAATTTTCACCACCCCTTCCCGTGGATGGAATGGAAAGCCGTACCAACCGGTATTTGAAATATCTGCTGCAAATACTGTGGCATTTGGGTACTTAAATAATTCTGGTTCGCTTGGTTTGATATGAAAAACTGGATGGCCGGTGACTTTAAAATATGGTTGAAGACCTCGGATAAGATAATGTGTGAAATTACCTGCACAAACAATTATTTCTCCTGCAAAAAACTTGTTTCCTTCTTTCGTTTTTACGCTTTCAATTTTATCATGCTTGGGTTCAAAAACTTGTGCAGTTTGATTTTCATGAATATCAATTCCCAGCTTTCGGGCATGATCAGCGAGAAGAGTTACTGCTCTTCCTGATTCTGCGTAACCGCCTTTCGCATGATAGAATCCGTCTACAAAATTTGCTGATTTAAAAAGAGGAAACCGATCTGAAATTTGTTGTTTGGACAATCGTTCTGGCGTGAACCCTTTTGCTTTTAAATTCAAATAACTCGCCCCTTCAAAACTCTGAGGATTATTTTCAATGGGACTTGAACTGGTCAATAAAAATCCGGTTTCATGAAAAATAGTTTCACCTAAAGTTTCATTCCAGATTCGCCAATGCTTCAGACTTTCGATTGCCATGTCCATATATTCGACATCGGTACCGTATTCCATACGAACGATCTTGCTGATGTCAGTAGAAGCTGCTAAAGGGTGAGGGATTTGGCCTGGATTGAGTAGGCCGACAGAATGGTTTTGCTTTCGTAATTCAATGGCAGTACATAAACCGAAGACACCACCACCGATAATTAGAAAGTCATATTTTTTCATAATGACCTAGAGGTCCTCTTTGATATCATCTAATAACGCTAATAGAGCATTGGTGATTTTTGCTCGTTCGATTCCTGAATTTTCAGAACTAACCACCCCCATTCGACTATCTTTTTCAAGTCTAGTACTTCTTCCTTGAAGCATCATTATTTCCATTTCTACATCCTCATTCAAGGCCAATAATTTGTCTCTATATTTTTCTAAAATTTTTGAAATGACCTTCCCCCCTGCAATTTCCATTTTGACTTCATTGAGCACATCAGCATTTGGACTTCCTGCATCTGCGACCTCAACCTCTGGAGCTGAATTGGCTGCTAAAAAACCATTGCTTTTCAACTTTTCTATTTGCTCCATAAAATGTAATTGAAGCTTATCTATATTTTGATACACTGTAAAAAAGTGTCCCATCCCGCCAAGATAATTTTTAAATTTTTCAAGGCTTTCAGCTGCAGCTTCTTCACCTGGAGCATCTTTAAAATAAGTATAAATTAAAGGTTTTCCATTTTCTTTGAACGCTTTATAAGCTGCATCAAATTCTTCGTGAGTATACTTTCCAACTTTAGTATAAAAAAGCATGATAAAGATTTCGCTCTTCTCTAAAGCTTTATTATACTCATCTTGTAAACGAGTTGCAGACATTGCATCCAGAAAATCTTCCCAGATAACTAGCTCTAAAAAAATGCCTTCTTTGACTAGGATTTTATTTCTTCGATTGAGGAAAATTTCGAAGGCTCGACGATCTTCTACGAGTTCAGAAGAGGATGCTAAAAAGATTTCTATGGTTCTCATTTTGCGGGGTACATTTGAAATTTTATATTATAAAAAGCTATGATACGAAATTTTGAATTAATTTCCATTTTTATCTTAGCCTTATTTAATAGCCTTTGTGTCAACAAATCTCCTATGAAGTGAATGAATTTCGAAATGGTTCATTTTTTTCGGAACTTGGCTCCCTCAAATAACTATATCTTAAAACAAACGAATGAAAAGCTTTTTCAACCTTGATATTCTACAGAAAGTATTGTTGTACGGTCTTGCTTTTGTATTCTTTGTAGCGATCTTGCCTAAAGCTGCGTTTCAAGGAGATATGAGTTTCTGGTTAGAGTGGACTGGGTGGATTCATGATCATGGCCTAGGGAAAATTTATAATTACAATACAGATTACCATCCTTTATTTTTATATGGCTTACATCTTTTCCAATGGATTATGGGATCAATGGCAGAGGTTAAAGCTCATCTAAACTATGTAAAAGTTATTCCCTTGGTATTTGACTTTATTGGTGCTTTATCTGTTTTTTTTATTCTAAAAAATGAAAAGAATGCACTTATCTACCCCTTCTTTTTGCTTTTTAATATTGGCTATATGTACAACACCTCGTTATGGGGACAGATAGATAGTATCCATTCTGCATTCATTTTGTTGTCTATTATTTTTGTTTTGAAAAAAATGCCTCTATGGTCTGTTGCTTTTTTTCTTCTTGCTTTGAACACTAAACTTCAATCGATTATCTACCTTCCAATAATTGGTCTTTTGCTCTTACCTTACTTTACCCAATCTTACAAAACGGTACTCAAAAGTTTAGGTTTAATTCTTTCTATCCAATTCATTATTTTTCTTCCTTTTATTTTAAATGGATCTATTGATGGTTTCTGGAGAGTGCTCACGACTGCTCAGGGGAGGTATCCTCAAGTTTCCATGAATGCTTTTAATTTTTGGTTTTACTTTTTTGATCTAGAAGTGGTTCCTGATCTAGGGAAAGTAAAAGATGCTGACGAGTTTGCTTTAGGGGTGAGTTATAAAACCTGGGGGCTCAGTTTGTTTTTGCTTTTTAGTACGATTTCTTTGTTTCCGCTTTTAAAGCATTGCTTTTATTGGGTGAAGGAGAAGCTTGTTCCAAGTGAGCGTTTTATAGAAATGGCTTTTTTAACTGCTGGATTGATTACGATTGTTTTTTTCTATTTTAATACTCAAATGCATGAGCGTTATTCCCATACTGCTATCATTATGTTTTTCTTTTATGGGGTGATGAGCAAACGGTACTTTCTTTTTATAATAAGTTCTTTTGCCACTCTTTTTAATATGGAAAAGGTATTGAAGGTTTGGGATTTTAATAATTATGTTACGACTTTGGTTTTTGACGAGGTGTTTATTTCTAGTTTATTTTTACTCATTATTTTGAATTCGATTTTCAGATTGTATTGGAGTTACTTTAAGCTTGAGATAAGAAATTAATCTACGTTGCGGATAACGTAGATTGACAAGTTTGTAACTTGTCAATATCGCAACTTCCAAGTTACAGCATCGCTACACTCTGCTTAAACTTGAAAGAGTTTTCTAATAAAAAAGGGTTGACTTAGCTAAGTCAACCCTTTTTTATTTTAATATTAAACTGATTTTCTATTTTCCATCTTGCTTCGCAAATACCTTTTTCAAAAGGTCAGAAGATCTTGATGATTGATTCGAACGAATGTCTTCTTCCTTCTTTTCTACTAATCCGAACATTCCAACTAAAGCTTTATTCGTTACATAACGATCAAGCTCTGGATCTACTTTTTTTACAAAAGGTAATTTGTTGTGTGCGTTTACAACTTTGGTCCAGTAGGTTCTTGCATTTACTTCATCTAAAGAATTTTGAATCACTGGCATAAATTCCTTGAACAATGGTTTAGAAGTTGTGCTTTCCAAATATCTGGTTGCAGCATCTTTATCTCCCATTAAAATATTCATGGCATCCTTGAAAGTCATTTGCTTGATTGCACTTACGAAAATTGGTTTTGCTTTCGTCGCAGCATTTTCTGCAGCTCGGTTTAGCAAGGTGGTCATTTTCTCTTCAGCATTTTCAAAACCAGGTACAGCTTTTACTTTATTAAATACTTTTTGAGCTTCGTTTGGAATTGGAATTTTATACATGCTTTTCAAATAGCCATCTTCAGCTGATAAAAAATCTACAGCTTTTCCAACACCTTTATTGAGTGCTTCTTTAAGTCCGTTTCCAATTTCTTCTTGGGATAGACTTCCTGCTTCGCTTTTTAATTTAGATTCTGCTTTTTTAACAGCATTTTTTAATTTTCCTCCAAATTGTGCCGGAGCATATGTTATTGCGAGAACGCAGAATAGTAACGTTAGTACTTTTTTCATCTTTTAATTGTTTTTTTGATACTATTCAAAAATAGTACCTAGCAAGGAGATATACCCTTAAGGCTTTGTTAAAGAAAGGTAAAAAAAGGTAATACGTCTACTACTTGACTGGATTTTGATTATTCGACCACGCTGTGGTCCTTGTTTTTCGAGAACTGAG
>CAKZTD010000100.1 GCA_937921595.1 uncultured Saprospiraceae bacterium | reverse complement strand
GAGCGCTGGTAACTAGAGGTACTGAAGGTGAAATATCTACAAACTTTTTTGCGAAGGGTATCTATGTTTTAGAACTTGATTTTGATCAAGGAATAGTTGTTAAAAAGATTGCAGTTAATTAATAGACTTTATTCCAAAATGATTTAATGATGAATGGACTTAAGGTTTTATTGCTAATTGAGGCGGTAAAAAAATGAACGAAGTGCGGGGCGTCCTCAAAAAAAATAATTGGCACAAAAATGACACCGTATAGTAAGTAATTATTTCGTTTTACTGTTCCATTTCAACTTAGTTTGATTGCAGGGCATTTAAAAATAAATTCAATGAAAAAACTATTGGGATTACTTATGGTATTGTCCTTAATGACAAGTTGCGGCAGCTCAAAAAAAAATGAGGTCTCTGTTCAACAAAATAAAAAGATTGATGTTCCTGTTGAACAAAATGGAGTCAATATCGCGATCGAACAAAATGGAAAAATTATACAGCCTTCAAATGGAATAATCACGCTTGACAAAGAAGCATTTAATGTCATCTTCAATTTACCTAAATCTATGGCCGTTATGGTCAACGCTTCATTTGATGATGAACTTTTAAACTTAGCTTCGAAGGGAACTCAAATGACTACACGATCTGAATTTAGTATAAGCTACATGATTGCAGTAGGGCTTTTTAATCCAGAGAAAGTGCTTTATGTGTCAGAAGAAGCTTCGAGTCCTTGGTATTATGAAAATGAGGAAGAACATAATTTTAGCAAGATTGAGTTAGAGAATGGTAAATATAGATGTACACGAAGAATAGAAAATATTGCTGATGTAGATTCTGAAAGAACGGTTAAAGTCGAAGATGTTGAAGCGCCAATTTATCTTGTATTCGTACCTACTTTAAATGGCGAGGAACCGACTGGTGAAATCAAGATTCAGGCCAGCCATTTAAAAATTGAGTGGAGATAATAAAAATTACTTTAACAAGACTTTCATTAGAATGAAATACTGGATATTAATATTCCTTTTTTTAATTAGCTCAAAATCTTTTTCTCAAGATTCAACTCTTTTTAATCGTGTAATAGATCAACTTAATTTAGATCGATCAAAAATTAAGAATGATTTAATGGTTGCTAAAGTATGGCCACATAATACCAAAGAAACAATTATGGTCATTCCGGAAATTGTAAAAGAAGATGAAGATTATTTTGTACTCAACAGTTACCTGTTAATTGTAAATAATGAAACAGGAAAAATAATCAATAAATATTTTGAGCCTTCTGCTTGGCAATCTGATGCAATCATTTTGTCGGAAATAAAAATAGATACTGCTGCATATATTCTTTCAGAAAATAAACGAGCATTCGGAATAAGGCTTCGTTATCATACCTTGTCTCAACCTAATCCATATGGCAGTTCAACCCTTTCCTTATTTGTAAAATCAGGATATACACTGAAAGAAATTTTGAGAACTTATGAAGTAGTTAATTACAGTGCTGAATGGAATATGCGTTGTGATGGTGAATCTGTCGGTCACGAAAGGACACTCCGTATGGCGACGAAAAAAACGAATGATCATTACGATATTTTAGTAGAAAATGAAATTACGTTCACAGAAAGTTTTGAAGATGAAAAGGGGGATTGTAACGCTACCGAAGAAATTACTACAAAAAAAACAGTATTAAAATTTAATGGTGAAGAATACACAGAAGATGGTACGTTTCGACCATTAGATGTTTATCTAAATGATCCTGACGAAAATGCGACTAACATAAGACGAGAACCAAATGGGAAAATAATTCAAAAATTAAACGACCAGGATGATTATTTCACGCTAACAATCACAGAAGCAAGTAATGGATGGTTTAAGCTTATAAAAGTAATCGACGTTGAAGGTAACAACATAGAAATTTCAGGAGGAACAGGATGGATTCATAATTCGGTTCTTGAAGTTTCAACAAGAAAAAAAGTAGAATTATTAGAGGCTCCACAGTATGGATCGATAGTAGGAATTATTGATCAGGAAATACAAGTTAAAATAAAAGATAGATATTTAGACTGGGTGCAAATAGAATATAAAGGACTCATTGGATGGATTAAATCCGAATGGATTTGTGGAAATCCGGTTACAACTTGTCCTTAAATAATTGCTCCTTTTTTTAATACTGAGCATGAGAAAATACCTATTCAGGATTCTAAACTATTTCATTTGGACATTATTCGCGTACCTAATTGCTATTGGCTACATGAGAATTATTTTAGGAGCTAAGCCAGAACCTTCTACAGGTTTTATGATGCTTTTTGAATTGATTTATGAATATGCTTTCGTTTATATTGGTGTGATCATAGGAAGTATTATTGCATCACTATATATTTTGATCGATGTTTTTTACTTAAATAAAAGACTAGAAAATATTGCCCATTCAGTAATCATTCGTTTTCTAATAATGATTTCCATTTCAATTATGATGGGGGCAATTCATTACTTATTAGAGAAAGTTGTTGATGTTATTTAATTAAGGAAAATTTAAAAAGAGAACAATGGCAGGAATAATATCCATTTCGGTTTTCGTGATGATTGTCATAACAGGCATTGTAATCAGTAATCAAATAATTGCTAAAAAAAATCAAGTAGCGCAAGCGTTTGGTAGTATCGAGATTTATTTAAAAAAACGTTTCGATCTAATTCCAAATTTGGTAGCCATGCTCAATAAATATTTAGCACACGAAAAAGATATTTTATTACAAGTAACAGCGCTACGAAGTCAAGTAGAAAATGCAATAGAACCGAAACAACAAATTGAAGCTTCTAACGAGTTGACAAAAATGATGGGTAGTTTAAGTATTAATGTAGAAAACTATCCAGATTTAAAAGCCGATAAGCAATTTCTCAATCTTCAGTTTGAACTAACAGATATTGAAGATCATATTTCGGCAGCACGCAGATCATACAATGCAGCCGTAACGAGCTATAATAATAACATACAAATGTTTCCTGGAAGTATAGTAGCTAGTATTAGGAAAGATAAAATAGACACGCTGTTAGAAATCCCCAAAGCGGAACAAAAAGAAGTAAATATTAATCAATTATTAAACAACTAAATTTTTAGCACTATGCAAATGTTCGAAAATCTCCCTTGGTATGGCTACCTAATATTTATTATAGGTGCCGCTTCTTATGCCATTCGTTATTTTAAAATAGGTAAAGATGAATACGAGGCTCCAGATTTGGAGAATGCTAAATTTAAAAAAGATGAAAGTAGCACTTTAAATCCACAGCAATTATTCTCCCTCTCTTTAGATGCGGTCACCAACGAGTGGTGGAAAGTAAACACCAATACGCTAATTTTTAAAAAAGGAATACACGCTAACAACTATTTAGAAGGTTGGGGAATCGATACCAAAGAAGGTTATTGGAGTATGGCAAATTATTTTATGAAAGATGGAAGGCGTTGGTATTTTGATTTTATTCATCACATGATGAACAACGAACCAGAAGAAAAATGGGATGATTTAATGAATCAAAAATATGGAGAAAATGAACGTGCTGAACGCTATTTGATTTTATTGAAAACAGGTAAAGCCCAAGGGGTTCTAAAAAGTAAAGGCTTTATAACATTCGACTCAGAAATAGAAATAGGTGTGGCTGGATATGATGCGAGTGTTTTGGTTGGGCATGCAAGAAGAGCTTTTACCGCAGAGATAATTAGCGAACAAGAAGCTTGGAAAGTCATCGATTTCGCGACACAATTGGCAAAAGAAAATTTTTCCTCTTGGGAGGATTTCGCTAAAAGTTATGTCTTAGGTTTTACCCTTGATATTAGAGATAGAAAGGATGGACACCTTGAAGAAATGTATTACTTGTATCAGCAAGTATTGGAGAAGCCAGAAAGCCCTTGGAATACTATTAATTGGTAAAATCAAAACTTGTGGAGAAGCAACTTATAGATAAAACATATTCAGAAATAAAAGAGGCATTAGACTCCGTTTATAAAAAAAGAAAGTCAACACAGCTTTTTCAAAAAATAATGTGGATGATCACTGGTTTATATTTTGTGATCATGTTATTGATTATGGCTAGTAATTATTTTCCAGATCTGGAAATTAGCCAATTAGCTTTTTTAAAATTCTTTAAGTCCACGCCAAGTAATCCCTATGCTTCGATATATCCTTTGATGGGCTTAATTGTCTTACTGTATCTAAGCACATCTATCTTCGCAAATCTATTTCGGAAATTTAAACTAAAGGAGTCAGAGACCATCGCTAAGATGGTTAAGCTGTTATTTCCAAAAGTAAACTTTACTCAAAACACAATGGCACCTGCTAATGAAATTGTAAGCAGTAAACTCTTTGCTTGGATAAAAAAAGATTCTCCAATTTATAGTTATGGACAAATAAGAAGCAAAATCGATGACACAGAAATAAACATTTCAGATATCGGAATTGTAGAAGAAAATATATCCAATAAGTTTACAGGAGTTTTAATGCGTATTCCAATACTAAATATGTTTGTGGTATTGTACCAATATGTATTTAAAAATATGGTTTCAAATAAATCGGCGGGCAATATATACTACACTTATAGGGGGATGTTTTGTTGGTTGAAATTTAAAAAGAAATTAAATGGTCATACCGTAGTTTTACCCAGTAATCAAAAAAATAAACTAGATAGATTTGCTAGTTTCAATTTTAAAGAAGAACAAAAAATAAACCTAGAAGACCCTCGGTTTACTAATCAATTTGTGGTGTACAGTACCGATCAAGTAGAAGCGCGCTACGTGTTGTCTACCGCATTGATGGAGCGGATTGTTCTATTGAAAGAAAAATTTAACCAACCCATATATTTGTCATTCCATAATCAGCAAATGTTTTTAGCCGTAAAAAACGAAAATGGTTTGTTTTCTTTTTCCTCCGGAAAATTAGATACTATAAAAGTTGTAGAAGAATTGGCTCACGATATAAAAACCGCTTTAAAAATTGCTTCTGAATTAAAATTGAGACAGCAAATTGGAAATATTTAAACCTCCGCTCGTTAATATTTATATTAAAAATGCTTTCCTATTTTTATAGGAAAGCATTTCTTATTCATCCTAATTTGGATTCAGGCGAACCAAGGATTTGTTTCCTTCTTTCCTCTTATTCCACCAAAGTCACATCTCCAGAATAGATCCTTTTAAAACCATCAATAAATTCGATTTCAGCAACATAAACAAAAACAGCAGGATTTAATGGTTCTCCTTTGAAATAACCATTCCATCCATTAGAAGGATTATTCGCTTGGAAATTATTTGCGCTAAAAACAACTTCTCCCCAACGGTCAAAGATCCGGAAACTATTGATCTGTTTGATTTGATCATCGTTTGCATAAATCATAAAAACATCATTGATGCCATCCTGATTATGTGGACTAAATACATTAGGTATAAAAACTTCTCTAGTTTTTTTAACGCTCAATAAAATGTCATCAGAGCTTTGACATCCATTTATATTTATGACAGTGACGGAATATTGAGTCGTTTCGAGAAGGCTATCTACTTGCGGATTTAAACAATTAAAACAAGAAAGGCCCTGTGTCGGCGACCAAATAATGGTGTCAATTTCGACAAATGGTATATTGGTTTGTAGGTCTAAGGAATAGCTGTCACCAAGGTTGAGTGTTACCTCGGGGTCTAATGTTACTTGGACTTCAGGAACATAAGGAATAGAAATATATTCCTCATGTTCACATCCTGAAGCGTCTTGTACAAGAATGGTGTAGTCGCCAGATTCAAGTAATGAAAAATTACTTTGGGGACTAAAGTTTTCTCCGTTGTCAATTG
>CAKZTD010000099.1 GCA_937921595.1 uncultured Saprospiraceae bacterium | reverse complement strand
CCTTGCAAGATCCATCCATTCCATAGCCATTCGTTCTCCATAAGCTGAAGATGCTAAAAGACGGTCGACTACTTTTTCGTAAGCAGTGGGTGTTTGGTCAGCTAAAAAATCATCTATGTCTTCAATAGTCGGTGGCAGTCCAGTCAAGTCTCTGGTCAATCGTCGCAAGAGTTTTTCCTTATCTGCTTCGGGCTCGAGTTCTAGGTTTTTTGATTTTAGTTTTCTATTTACAAAATAGTCAATCCCTGATTCTTCGGTTTTGTCTTCTTGTCTTTTGCTTGCTTGAGGAAGAATATAAGCCCAATGATTTTTCCATTCAGCCCCTTGATCGATCCACTTGGCAATGGTTGCGATTTCTGAAGGTGTCAATTCGAGGTTACTTTCTGGAGGCGGCATTAAGAGCTCTGGATCATCCGAGATCATTCGTTGCAATGCTTTGCTTTTATGTGATTTTCCGGAAACAAAAGCATAGCCATTTCCACTAGCCAAGGCTGCAAAAGCTCCTTCTTCATGATGTAATTCCAATTCTGCTTTGCGGGTATTTTGGTCTGGTCCATGGCAAGTGTAGCAACGGTCTGACAGAATTGGTCGAACGTGTAAATTGAAATCAATCTGATCAGGAAGTGTTTTGTATGCGATTTCGATGTCCTCCGGCAGTTCATCACCACAAGCTGATGCTATTACTAAGATAGCGAGTATCCAAATGGGGTATTTAAATACATTCATGAATTGCATTTTTTAATAAAGATGGGTGCTCTCGGAGATTAAATTAGGAATTTTTAAGGAGAATTTCTGTCGTTTTTTATTAAAAAAATCTTCTAGTTGAAAAATCTCTTCCTTTTAACATTGAGGGAAGCTTTTTAAAAGTATGTTAAGCTTTGCAATTTCAATACACTTGGAATTTTCTAAACGAGTCGAAAGCTTGAAAATCTGGTACAGTTGAGATTTGGAAAAGTAGTGTGCGCCACTAAATTATGATGTAGTGGGTATGAACTAGATGTCTCCGTCTAGAGATTTTTTAATAAGTTCAGCCTTAGAATTGATTTCAAGTTGGCGGTAGATTTTCTTGATGTGGTCTCGAACGGAGTTTATGGAAATCATGTATTTATCGGCGATCATTTTATAACTTAATCCTTCGACGACTCCTTGGACAATTTGCGTTTGTCTTGGCGTAAGATTGGATTCTTTTTTTTCTTTTGGATTAAAGTATTCTACAACTTTCCGAGCGATAGATGGTGACATATAAGAGCCGCCCCGACTGATGGTAAAAATAGCTTCCTGGATTTTGGTGAGTGGTGTTCTTTTTGTCAAATAGGAAACTGCTCCTGCGCAGAGGGCTTTGAAGATTTTTTCGGATTCTTCGAAGGTAGTGAGCATGATAATATTGACGTTTGGAATGAGAGCTTTGATATGTCGTATGCCTTCGAGCCCGGTCATTCCAGGGAGGCCGATATCGAGTAACATGACATCGACTTGTGGGTTTGGGGTAGCTTTTAATTTTTCGAGATAGTCTTCTACACTTTCTTCGATGAAGATTACCTGAATTGCGGGGTTAATACTTAGAAATGCTTCTAGACTTTCTTTTACTACTGGGTCGTCTTCTACTATTGCGAGTCGAATGATTTCCATTGAGAGTTTTGTTTGAAGAATTCTGTTTTTTAATCCTTGGACGTAAGTTACAAACTTACTTTACTTGATTCTTCCAAGCTAGTCTTTATTTGGTTTTGGTTTTTTGGGGCCTTCTTCTTTTGACATATGCCTTGGTATTTAGTTTAGAAGTATTCCAAAACTTCAAAGGTAAGAACAAATTTCGTTCAACGCTACCACATTATCATGTGGTCCGACACAAGTCACCATAAATCAATCTATTGAAAATTGATTTAAAAGATCAAGGTTTTAAGAAGGGACATTCAAGAGCAATACAAAAGCCATTTTCGTAGGAAGTGGAGAGTTGGCCATTGATTTTTTTTGCTCTGTTTTGCATGTTATTAGTTCCTTGTCCGGTCGTCTTATATTTTTTTCCTTTTAACACTCCATTATCCTTGATCAGCATCTCGAATCTTGGATTGGAATTACTTAAAGAAATAATAACCTGATCAGCACTGGAATGCTTTAAAATATTAGTGATGGCTTCTTTAAAAATAAGATAGATATTTTGTCTAAAATCTCCTGATATATTTTGCTCACCGTTCAATTTTTCTTTGTTGATTGTAAATTGGATGTCTTTGGTGAGTAGCATCTCCGAAGCAAATTCATTCATCCGATCTATCAAACTATCCCAGTTATCATTTTCAGCATTCATTGCCCAAACAGCATCTCTCATCCGAGACATTGCAGAACGACTCAATTCACTAATTCTGGAAAGTTTACTTTGATCTGTTTGAGGTGAGGTCAATTGCAAAATTTCAGTTTGCATAGCAAGGCCAGTCAATAAAGATCCAACATCATCATGTAAGTCCGCAGAAATTTTATTTCGTAAATTCTCAACCTGCTTGGCTCTTTCTACTTTATTTTTATAAAACAATCTAGTATAAATTAACCCAGAAATAAGCATTAAAAATAAAGAACCTCCGATAAAAATATTTCGATTGGTTTTCGTTTTTATTTCCTGGAGTTCATTTTCTTTTTGAAGTATGACTATTTCTTTTTCCTTTTCAGAAGTTTCATATTTGGTTTGCCATTGGCTAATGGCCTCTGCGGATTGTTTATTAAAAAGACTATCTCTAAAAACGATATAAGCGTTAGCAATTTCAGATTCTTTTTTAAACTGCTTATTCTTTTTATAATAATTCCTAAGTGCAGATAAAGATATTTCGATGTTTTTCAAGTTTCCAATTTCTTCAGCAATTTGGGCACTTTCCAAAAGATATTCTTCAATATTGATATTATTATTTGCGGTAAACAAATTTTGAAACTCAGGATTTGAGGATTCTGAATTCAACAAATAAGTATTCGCAATTTCAGTCAATGAAGATCCGACAAAAGCTTTTTTACCAATTTCTTCAGCAATTTTTTTTGATTCTAAAAAGCTATTAAGTGCTTCTGAATATGACTTTTTCTTTTGATAATCTTCTCCTAGATAAAAATAGGATTCACAAGATCCGGATTTAAAATCCATTTCATCAGACAAGCTTAAAGCTTGTTTATGATAAGCAATCGCTTGCTCTAAATCACCTAATTCTCTAACTACTGCTCCTAGCTTTAAAAAATTATGAACTATAACAATTTTATAATCGGTCTCCTCTGCTAATGCTAAGGATTTCTCAAGATCTATTTTAGCTTCAGAATATAATTTTAAATCAATTTTTACCGCTCCCATATTAAGATAAGCAACGGAGATTCCTTGTTTTCTACCTTCAGCTTCTTTTATTTTTAAAGATTCAAAATAATATGCTAAAGCATCTTCGAGCTTCCCTTTGGTGTGAGCGATATTTCCCAAGTTGTTGTACAACCTGCTAATACTTTTAGTTTCTTTGGTTTCAAGTGCAAAGTCCAATGCTGTTTGATAATAAAATTGAGCAGTGTCATATCTCGCAAGACCTCTGTTAATTCTTCCGAGGTTATTATAAATTGATAAATAAAGATTTGGATTCTCTTCAGGAGTAATTAAAGTCAAAGCTGTTTCGAGAGACTTGAGTGCCAAATCTGGTTTTCCTGTTTTTCTAAATATTATAGAAAGATTATAATGAGCAGAAGCACTTTGGTCATCCATCCCAAGGCTATCAAAAATCACTTGAGAACGTTGAATGGTATTTAATGCCGCATCCATGTCTCCATTAAGTTGATACATCATTGACAATTCCATTAACACCCTTCCTGCCAACCTTGCATTGTTAGTCTCTTTAGCCTCTTTTAAGAGTTGATTATAATGCTCAAAAGCTTTTTCTGTATGACCAATATTTATTAGAAATTCTCCTTTTGCTAACAATAGTCTCCTTTTCCATTTATCATCTGTCATCTTGCTAACGATTTCCAGGCCTTGTTCATATATCTCAGGCATCTCTTCTTCCGAAGAAATCGCTACTAAAGTACAAATGAGTCTAAGCTTAGAAGTATCTGTGGAGGTATTGGAAATTTCATTTAGGATAGAATCACGAACCTGCTCAATTGGTTTAATTTCCAATTGACCATGCAATATGGAAGCGCAAAACAAGGCAATAACAGAGAAGCAGTGGGTCGTAAATTTCATTTATCTTGAATCCGTAAGTATATTACTCAATGATACGTTAATTAGTAGAAAAAGATTTCATATTTGATAATAACAAAATTACATTCAAGAAAAAGCTACTTTTTCATCTAATCTCTTCCTCAATTACGAAGCCCAACTACCCAGTCATCATTTTTTTTACAATGTAAAAATCTAGGCGACTACATTTTAATTTGGGAGAAAAAATACTGAGGTATATATTCCTTCGGAATAGAGATCGATCGACTATGTCGATAATAAAAAAGGAGTGAATAGTGAGGCTAAAAAGAGTTAACAACCAGAACCCCTTTGTTTTGAAATTGATTCATATTTGGTAATTCAGTGATTACATCTTTTAGACTGATCGTTCGCTCTATGAGTTTTTCAGGATGTAGTTTTCCATTTTTAATCATGGCTAACATTTCTGGATATTTATGAGCTTGCATTCCGTGACTACCTATGATTTCTAACTCATCCGAGAGTATTTTTGCCATGGGGATTTTTGCATTTTGATGATCGCCAGCCATTAAACCTACCTGGATATGCTTACCTCTTTTGCGTAAACTTGAAATAGAATTAAAACAAGTTTCTGTACTTCCAAGTGCATCGATTGAAACATGTGTACCTCCATGAGATTCGGATCTAACATGCTCAATTAGGTTTGTTGTTTGAGCAGCATTGATCAATATATCTGCTCCTAAGTCTTTAGCTAAATCAAGGCTCTTCTCTTTTATATCAACAGCAATGACCTTGGCTCCTAATGCTTTAGCAATCATAATCGCAGAAAGGCCAACTCCTCCGCAACCATGAATGGCTACATACTGATCTTCCGAAACTTTGCCTTGTGCAACGACCGCTCGGAAAGACGTAATAAACCGACAACCCAAGGTCGCTGCAGTTACATCGGTGATCTCTTCTGGAAGTTTTACTAGATTGGTATCTGCATAATCGATCGCCACATATTCTGCAAAAGATCCCCAATGTGTAAATCCGGGTTGAAATTGGTAATCGCAAACTTGATGGTTTCCAGATTGACATTCACCACAAGTTCCACATCCGCAAACGAAAGGAACGGTGACTCGATCTCCGATTTTAAAATCATTAACAGATTTTCCGGCTGCTTCAATTATTCCTGCTAATTCATGCCCAGGCACATGCGGTAAAGTAATGTCCGGATCGTGTCCCATCCATCCGTGCCAATCGCTTCGACATAATCCGGTAGCAGTCACCTTTATGACTACGCCATTATCATTGGGGTCGGGACTTGGAACATTTTGAATACTAAGTGGCCCTTGGAAAGTATCGTATTTTAATGCTTTCATTTATTGCTTATTTGAAATTTTGTCTAAGAACAGTTTCATCTCCAAAAGTTCAATATCATCTCGTTTACGGAGTTGCCGAAGAAACCAACCTTTGTGTCCTGCTCCATAGATAATCAGAAATCTCTTCCCTTCGTATCGATGCTTTTCTAAAGCTTTTTCGATGTTCCAATAATGAGCGATGTTGATGTTTTCCCACCCTCCGAGACCGAGTTCGACATTGAATAGTTTATTGTAAACTTGCAAACTTAAATCTTGGATACTGTCATAGGTATGAGTATGAATAAAATATGGATCATCAACTTTTCCCGTTGCGGCGTAGGTAGCATCCGAAAGTTTATTGGCCGCAGTGTAAGCTTTCCAGTCTTCAATCCGATCAGGATTTTCACTAATTGCTTTGAGTTTTTGGCTACGTTCCTGAGCCATAGGCCGCGTCCATCCTGCCGTCGGAATGATTTCAAAGTTCATTTTCTTCGTCAATGGAAAAACAACATCGACATATTCAGGGAAACGTTTTACTCGAGGTTCAGAAATGCTATCATCTCTGATGAATCCTTCCATCGCTGATTCCATTCTATCCGGAGGAATTTCTGCTAAAATATAATCTGGATTAATTTCTAAAATTAGTTTTTCCAAATATGCGGTATTGTAAACACTATCCGTTAAGTGACCACTGTGAATGGTTCCTAACACTAGAACTTCGTTTCTTTGAATATCGCATTCTGGTGTATTTGTTTTGCAAGTCAGAATTGATAAACTAAAAGAAAAGAGGATCAATGTTTTTCTAAAATACATGCTTATTTTTTATAATAAAAAAAAGTTGAAATGTCCTGTTCATTAATATTTCTGTTGAAGTTATAGAATCCCGAGGATTTTTTCTAATTTCAAAAAAACAAAACGAACATGAAACAAGGTAAACTTTTATACTGGTCGATTACTGTCGGTGTCGCTGGTTTTTTATTTGGCTTCGATACGATTGTAATTTCTGGAGCCGACTTGCCCATCTTTGAATTATGGGGTAATGATTACCCATGTCTTGGATTTCTGGAAACAATCATGCCTTTTGCAGAAAGTTGTAAAGATTCTTATCATGGATTTTTTATTATGTCGATGGCTTTGTGGGGAACGGTTCTAGGTGCATTATTTGGCGGAATTCCTTGTGATAAATTTGGTCGAAAACAAACTTTGATTTGGATTGGTATATTGTATCTCATTTCCGCTATCGGATCAGGTTTAGCAAATGACCCTTATATGTTTTCGCTTTTTAGATTCCTTGGAGGTATCGGCGTTGGAGCTTCCTCAGTAGCCGCTCCGATTTATATTTCTGAAATTGCTCCTGCAGATCAAAGAGGTCGATTAGTCGCGATCTATCAATTCAATATTGTCTTTGGTATTTTTATCGCTTTCTTTTCTAACTATCTCATTGGTGCATTTATGGGAGATACTGCCTGGCGGTGGATGTTGGGAATCGAAGCTTTACCAGCATTGATTTATTGTGTGATGGTATTTGGTGTTCCAAAAAGTCCGCGATGGTTACTACTTAATAAAAACGATGAAGTCAATGCCAGAGCTTTACTTACTCAGATTGATCCAACGGGAAATATCGATCAAAAAATCAAAGAGATTAAAACTTCGATTCAGGGAGCTGCTAATGAAGTCAGTTTCTTTTCATCGAAATATAAAACACCAATACTACTTGCTTTTGCTCTAGCGTGTTTCAACCAGCTTTCGGGAATCAACTTCGTATTGTATTATGCTCCCCGGATTTTTGAAGCTGCAGGGATTGACCAAACTAATACCTTGATTGCTTCTATTCCTATCGGAGCCGTCAACCTGATTTTCACTTTAATTGGAATGTTTTTAATTGACAAAATGGGTAGAAAGCAATTGATGATTATCGGATCGATTGGTTATATATTAACTTTGCTTGGCGTCGCCTGGTCATTCTATAGTGGAGCCGAAGGGTTTGTGGTTGTCGCTTTTGTTAGTTTGTTTGTCGGGGCTCATGCGATTGGACAGGGAGCAGTAATTTGGGTTTTCATCTCCGAGATTTTTTCCACTTCCGTACGAGGAAAAGGAATGTCTTTTGGTTCTGGAACCCATTGGGTTTTTGCAGCTATTATTACGATGATTACTCCAGCGGTTTTAAATGCATTTTCTACCGTAAGTATATTTTTATTTTTTGCAGGAATGATGATCTTACAATTGCTCTGGGTACTATTTGTAATGCCGGAAACAAAAGGAAAAACCTTGGAAGAATTGAGCGAATGAGGAATGGAGGTTAGATTTTTTTTAACAGGATAGATCTTTCTACGAACAATAGGGATCTTAGACGTTTATAACTGTTTCTTATTGACCTTTTGTCTTATTAATCATCTGTATGCTTTTTTATTTTCCAGAAAAACAATAATTTGTCTTAAAATATAAGCTATGATAAAACCTCTCGAAGAAATTTTAAAATACGAGAACAAATTTGTCGTCGATCGATTTTGTCAATTCCGTCCTGATGCTAAAGAGGAAGTGGATTTGATTTTTGATGATCTAAAACGCTTCCTTTGGCTAGTCGCTACGTTGCAAGAGCGAAAAGAAAAAGGGGAAGAAGTGCCTGACATTAGTTTTTCTGCTAGCATGATCATCATGGATGACATGTGGCATGCCTTTATCTTATGGACGAATTTTTATACAGAATTCTGTCAAGAGAATTTTGGAAAATACATCCACCATCCTACAGATATGCCGATCTATTATCAGAATCATTATGTTGATAAAATGGAGGAAGAAGAAGCGATGGGTATTTTCCTAAGGGATATGATCACCATTATTATTCAGGAGTTAGGAGAAGAAGTCGCTCAACGTTGGTTTGATTA
>CAKZTD010000098.1 GCA_937921595.1 uncultured Saprospiraceae bacterium | reverse complement strand
AATTTTATTTAAATCATCCTGAATATATTCTGGGCTATCGATCAATCTAAGTATTTCGGTTGGTTCGAAAGAAGAGCCTTCCAAGATAATTTTTCCAATAATAAGATTTTCGTTTTCTACAAGATTGATATTAATATGCTCAATATCTCTATTTAAAAAATCATAAGGATTTCCTTCCTCGTTGAAAAAACTGATCATCCCATCTTTTACTTTAACGTCTAAGCTATTCGCTTCTTTCTGTTGGTATTTTGTATAGGTCAAAAATATCATGTACAAAGCTACACCAACGAAAAGGACAAAATACCCACTACCTAAGATCAATGTCATCAAACTTAATACAAGAGCAATTATGCCGATTGCTATATATAATCCCATTGAAAGAAATCCATTTTTTGTGCCACCAATGGTGAAGTCATTGTTTTCAAAAACTTCAAAATTGATCTTATGTCTTTTTAGGATCATTCCGACGGTTTTTATTTTTCTGCTTAAATCCATTGTTATAAATTTGCTCTTAATGCCAATCAGCGTTTAAAATAATGTTAGTTTTTAATTTACAACAAGTTAAGAAAAACGGCATTCGGCATTAGGTTTTCGGGTTCTCCAAATACCGTTTAGACACAGTTTAAAGTTATAATCTTAAGTTCTAAATTAAATTCAAATCTGATTCGCATTCTTAGTTTAATAAAAACGATCCAAAAACTTCAAGGAAAGGATCTCGTTCCAAAACGGTGTAAAAAAAGAAAGCACCCAGCCAGCCATGGAACAAACCTAAGATATAAAGATTTTTCTTTTTTAAATAGACAATCGAATAAAGGATCGCCAATAAAAAAGTTCCGATGACTAAAAGTAGGAAAGGATAGTGGACGATAGCGAATACTATTGCTGTGATCAGTACAATGGTAAGTTTAGGGAGACTGACTTTTTTCATGTCTCTAAGATTCCCAGCGATCAATGCGATGATAATGAATTGTTGAATGGTGCCCCAGATGGGATATAAAATTAATAACGGAAGAATATGCCAAGATAGAATTAAGGTGTTTTGAAAATATCCTATGATGAAAAAGGTTGCTAAGCCAATCAGACCAAAAGGTAGGATAATTTTGAAAGTTGCTTTGAAGTCTTTTTTTGTAAATCCCCAGTAAGCTAAGATGCCTGGTAATTCTCGATGTCTTTTGTAAATATATACCGCCCAAAAGAGGCAGGCTGTTGTAATGTAAATAAATCGCCATTCAAGCCAATCCATAAAAATAAATTTACCAGCTCCGGTAAGAATCACAGCTATAATTTCAAACCAACGGACCTGATCTGAAATGTTGGATTTTATTTGTGTAGGCGTTTTTGTCATTCGATTATTTATTTTCTTTTATTCAAAAATCAAAATCAAAATCAAAATCAAAACATATTTTTATCTATAAAATTTCAACTTTTTAAAGAAACTCATTATTCAATAGTATTTTTATTAGCAACTAGGATTTATCACCGGTAAATTAATGGCCAAGCCACCTTCCGAAGTTTCCTTATATTTAGAATTCATGTTTACAGAGACTTCCCACATTGTTTTAATAACGGCATCAAGTGGTACAATTGCAGTATTTGAATCACTTTCTAAAGCTAGGTTAGAAGCGGTAATTGCTTTGATAGCACCCATTGCATTTCTTTCAATGCAAGGTACCTGAACCAATCCTTTTATAGGATCACAGGTCAAACCAAGATGATGTTCCATCGCAATTTCTGCTGCCATGAGGCATTGTTCAGGAGTACCACCCAAGACTTCTGTAAGCCCGGCAGCCGCCATCGCTGAAGATACTCCAATCTCTGCTTGACAACCACCAACTGCTGCTGAAATGGTTGCTCCTTTTTTAAAAAGACAACCGATCTCACCTGCTGTAAAAAGGAATTTTTTTATAAAAGATCTTCCTTTATAATCACAAAATAAAATATAATACATCAATACTGCAGGAATAACGCCAGCAGCTCCATTCGTTGGTGAAGTTACAATTCTTCCCATCGCCGCATTTTGTTCATTGACTGCAAGGGCAAAACAACTGATCCATTTATTGACGGAATTAAAATCTTTAGGTACCGTTTTTACTAGTTCTAACCATTCTTCTCGTGAACTATATTCGGCATTGTTCATGAGTTTGTTCGACAGTGGTTTGGCTCTTCTGACGACATTTAATCCGCCGGGGAGAATTCCTCCTGTACTGCAACCTTCATAAATAGAATCTAAAATGGTATTTAGAATTCTTTCAAGATTTGCATTAATTTCCTCAATTGGTCTTAGAGAAATTTCATTTTTTAAAACAATATCAGAAATACTGCAAGAATTTTCTTGTGTGTATTTTAGAACATCTAATCCATTATTGATAGGGTAAGGTAGATTGTATTTGTTTTCATTTACAGGATTTTCAGTTTCTATAAAACCGCCTCCGACTGAAATGAATATTTGTTCGTTGATGACTTCACTTTTAGAAAATGCAGTGAATTTAAGTGTATTGGGATGAAGTTTATGAGTGATATTTTCGAAGACAATATCTTTATCATAATTAAATGGAATGAGCTTCGATTTTACTTTTAAGGACTTGCTATCTTTGACTTGTTGGATAATCGAATCAATTAGACCGGTATCGATGATTGTGGGATCAAAACCCATGAGACCTAATAGGACTGCTTGATCCGTTGCATGACCAATTCCTGTCTTGGACAAAGAACCATAGAGTTGAATTTGTATGCCTTCTAAATGCTCAACCTTCAGGTTTTTAATAAAAGCTAAAGCAGCTTTCCAAGGACCTAAGGTATGAGAACTTGACGGGCCTATTCCAATCTTGAAAATATCGAAAATGCTTATTGATTCCATTATTAAAATTATTGGACTAAATTATGTTGAATCTGTTTAGGAAACAAAAAATAGAGAAGGGGAACCACAATAAAACAAGGGAAAGGTCAATGGAAAAGAAGAGAAGAAAGGATAAAGTTTAGGAAGCCTTTAAATTTAAAAGCTTCCTAAACTTGAGAACTATTTTATGATTTTCTACGTCGGCTACTTCCACCACCACCTCGGTGATTTCTGCCGCCTCCGCTACGAGACTTATTGTATCCACCACGGCTATCTCCTGAAGATCTGCGTCTATCACCACCACCTCCGCCTCTTTCTTCTGAAACTTGGATTGTCATGGAAACACCTTCAAATCTTTTTCCTCTTATTGCAGACATTAATTGCTCTGAAACTTTTTCATCGATTTCGAAAAATGAAAACTCTCTAAGGACTTCAATTTTTCCGATTTCAGAATTTCCAGAATCCAAAGCATTATTGATCAAACCAATAAGACGTTTTGGGTTAAGACCATTTTTAGCACCTACGTTAAGATGTAATCTTTTAAAAGGAGTTCTTCTACGATCTGAAGGACTTCGTCTTTCATTACGATCGCCACGATCTCTGTCTCTATTTCGATCATGATCTCTATCTCTAGTTCTTCGCTCAGGAACATTTATGTCTCTGGCATTTTTATAATAAGCTAAAAAGCGATTAAATTCAGTAGATACAAAACGCTTCACTAAATCCTCTCGACTCATGTCTGCCAACTGTGCGTTGATCTCTTCCATAAATGGTTCGATCTGCGCTTCGTCAACTTCAACTTTTTCGATTTTATCAATCAAAGTAAAAAGTTGTTTTTTACAAATATCTTTTCCACTAGGGATTTGTTCTTTTTTGAAAGTGATCCCTGAACGACGCTCAATCTCTCGGATACTTCGAGCTTCTCTGGTATGGATAATTGCGATTGAAGTACCACTTTTTCCAGCTCTACCAGTACGACCACTTCGGTGGACATAACTTTCAATATTATCAGGAAGATTGATATTGATAACGTGAGTCAAATCATTAACATCAATACCTCTAGCCGCTACATCTGTTGCTACTAAAATCTGAATTTGTTTCTCTCGGAAACGATTCATCACTTCATCACGCTGAGCTTGAGAAAGATCTCCGTATAATGCATCCGCATTATAACCATCATGCATCAATTTATTCGCAATCTCTCGAGTCTCTCGACGCGTTCGACAGAAAACAATTCCATAAATGTCTGGATTAATATCTGCGATTCTTTTAAGAACTTCGTATCGATCTCTACTTTGTGCCATGTAGAAAATGTGTTCTACATTTTTAGCACCTTCATTCATTCTGGCAACCTTAAGTTCTAAAGGATCTTCCATGTATTTCTTTGTCACCCGAATAATATCTCTGGACATGGTAGCAGAAAAAAGAAGTATTTGTTTTTGTTCTGGAGTTGCATCAAGGATTGCATCCAAATCATCTTTGAACCCCATTGTTAACATCTCATCTGCTTCATCTAGGATAACTCTTTTAACATCTCCTAAGACTAGCCTTCTTCGATTGATCAAATCTTTGGTCCTACCAGGAGTACCAACGACAACGTGTGCTCCTCTTCTTAGCTCTCTAATCTGTGTTTCGATACTTGCACCACCATAGACCGCAACGACATTCAAACCTCTCATGTATTTGGAATAGGAAGCAAGATCTTTGACGATCTGTAAGCAGAGTTCCCTAGTTGGGCAAAGCACCAATGTTTGGGTATTTTTATCAGCAATATCTGTTAAATGAATTGCTGGCAAGCCGAAAGCAGCAGTTTTACCAGTTCCTGTTTGAGCTAAGGCGATCAAATCCTGGTCAGAAGTTAATAAATGTGGGATTGTTTTAGCTTGAATCGGAGTAGGTGTTTCAAAGCCAATTTCCCCAATAGCCTTAATTATTTCTTCCTTCAAACCAGTTTCTACAAAGTCACTCATAATCTAATTATTCAATTTTTTTGCAAGGATAGGGCTTTTAATTTCAAAATGAGTGGTTTGGAATCTTTATTTTGGTTTTTAGGAGTGAAATCAATAAGAAAATGACTATCTGAGAACAATTACCTTTTTCAAGCCTGAAATTTCCTGATTTTTCAACTTAATCCAGTACACACCGTTGCTTAGAGATTCGAGTGATATGGAAGTGTTTTGTTGCTGATTTTTTTGAAAAAGAATGACCTTTCCTTGGGTATCGTAAAGGGTAATATCGAAAGCATTAAAATTATTATCTTTTAAATGAACATTCAATTGATCCTGAGCTGGATTAGGAAAAATATCAAAATATAAATTGGCTTCTTCTAATTCTTGGGTAGCGACCATGTCCGGATGGAAATAATCCACTATTCTCAAATCATCAAAATAGAACCCATCACCTTGGACACTACCATCTGTTTGGATTTGAAAATCAATCAATAAATCAGTCATGGAAGCATAAGCTGAGAGGTCAATTCTTTCTTGCACCCAATGCTTGTTGTTGGTATAACTTTGTTGACCACTCACAACAGTGGTGTGTTCCCCTTGGAGTGCTGTCCAGGTTGATCCACCATTAGAAGAAATTCTCACTCTGACAAAATCTGAATTAGGTTCTAAAGACCATTTTGCATTGAATTCTAAAAAAGGATTTATTGTTGAGCTAAGATCAAAAGGGGTCATCTTTTTGATACTCGCAGTAGTATTTGGATTGAAATTTCCATAACGGCTATCGGTTATGCAATGATCTCCATTGTTGGCATCCATAAAGGTAGAATCCCAAACGAAATTATTACTAGTGATCCATTGGTTAGTTCCATTTTCTCCATCTTCCATAAAGTCTACGAAAATTTCACCAGCATAAAGATTAATCGTTTCTTCATCAGACAAATTTCCATCTTGAAAAACTTTTACTTTGATTTCAAGTTTTTGTCCAACTTGAACTTCTTCTATTATTGTAAAAATAAAAGGATCAATTTGATTGTCTGCAAATTGTTCTTGTAGGATATCGCCGTAGTTTAAAGTGCTATTTGAAAAACTAATCGCTGGATTATCGGAGCTCAATTCTACGGTAACATTTTGAGCTGTTTTACTCAATCCTCGATTTTTGAGTCTGATTTTTAATTCACTAGTTTGGTCTTCCCATATAACGTTGGGATTGAGTAATTCAAAATCATGAAATCTAGCCACATCACCACTGATCCAACTTAGGTATTTCATCGATGGCAACATCTCCTGAATTCTATCGCAAATGAGGAAAGGACTTTCCCAAAACGTATGGCCAATCTCTGGAGTATAAGCAAGAGCTCCTTGATCATTTAAATAATCATGGGTGGTACCTGCTCCATAATAACCAATCATTTGAACCCAATTTCCATATCCTCGATAAAATTCTGGAAGCGCTTCAGAAGCAAATTCTGCATAGTCTTCATATCGAAGTAATTCATCATTAAAGCCGTTTGGACATAAAAATACATCGCTGTAAGTATGACAAGAATAAGCGGCAGCTGGTTGAATCATATTTGTGAAATCTCGGACCGCAGCCGATTCAGGTTCAGAGAAAGCTTCTGTCCCTCGATAAGTATTGGAACAAATGTCTCCACTTGATCCAGCAGGATTTCCCCAGCCAAAAGCATAGTTTCGGTTGAGGTCTATCCCGAAACAATTGTTGCCATTATCTCGTCTGTTTTTTCTCCAAAGACCGCCACCATTTGGATTGGTACTTTGATTAAAAACATAACCATCAGGGTTGACAATTGGGACAAAATATAGTTCTCGATGATCAACCAGATAGGTGTATTCTGGATCAGTTCCATAGTTTTCTAAAAGAGTCCACATATAATACAAGATCGTTTCTAAACCCATCGGTTCTCTTGCATGAGTGATCGCATCATAATAAGCGACACCTTCTTCTGCTGATTCATTTGTTGCTACATTGTCTGAAATTTTTACAGCATAAATGATTCGACCTTCTATCGAAGTTCCAATTTCTGAAATAGATACTAATTCTGGGTAGTTTGTCGCCATATTGTTGATGTGCTGAATCATGTCATCATAAGTATGGTAACCGCCCATACTTCCAGAATCAAAATTATTCAAACCACAATCAAGTTCAGGAAGAACACCCATTTGAAGTATATTATTTTCAAAATCCTGAGCTACATCTTCAATCAAAACTTGAAATGGAATAGCCATGTTTTCTAGCATTGCTAGTTCACTATGAGTGATGATCATTTCGAGTTGATCGCTGCTGTGTTTGTGTGCATGATCAATTTCAAAACCATTCTCATTAAGGTGTTGTATCAAATCTGGTCGATCGATTTGAAGAGAAACCTGAGCGTGTTTTTCAGGTAATTGGGCAAATAGAAAAATAGGGAATAAGGCCAATAGAATGGGGAGTAATGTTTTCATCGTTTTATATTTTTTATGAAAATACGATGGGATATTGGAAAATCAAAGCAGGAAGGAAGAGTTTAACAGTTGGGG
>CAKZTD010000097.1 GCA_937921595.1 uncultured Saprospiraceae bacterium | reverse complement strand
TTTGACAGAAAGTTCATGTCCTCGTTTTGTTCCTAGTCGACAAGGGAAACATTTTCCGCAACTTTCGTAGGCGGCAAAATCGAAGAGGTGTTCTATGAATTTCATAATTGGAAAATCTTCGGGTACACATACGACAGATGCATGCCCCATTAAAAATCCGTTTTGTGAAAAAGATTCGAAATCGAGATTTAGATCATCCATTTTTTCAACAGGAACTAAGCCGCCTAATGGACCTCCTATCTGCATCGCTTTTACTGGCTTTTTAAAACCACCTCCTAATTCATTTACAATGTAAGTAAGCGGTGTACCCATTTCTACTTCATAGACGCCAGGATTTTTAAATAAACTGTCGAGGCAAACGAGTTTGGTTCCAGAAGATCTTTCCGTACCGATTGCTTTCCAAGATGCTCCTCCATTTTCTAAAATAAAATGTAAGGTTGCTAATGTTTCTACATTATTGACAACAGTTGGTTTGTTGAACAATCCTCGTTGTGCTGGATATGGTGGTCGAATTCTTACTTCTGGTCTTTGTCCTTCGATGGAATTGATCAAAGCGGTTTCTTCTCCACAGATATAAGAACCTTGTGCTTGTATTATTTTAAAATCAAAATCAAATCCACTCCCATCAATATCTTTCCCAATCAGGCCTTCCGTTTTTAGATCATCAATTGCGGCTTGACAAATCGTAGCTGATTCTGGATACTCCGCTCTGATATATAAAACACCATAACTAGCTCCAGTTACATAACCAGTAACGAGCATTCCAAATAAAACGGAGTGTGGTTGTTTTTCTAAAAGATAACGATCTGAATAAGCTCCTGGATCTCCTTCGTCTGCATTGCAGATAATGAATTTGACATCGCTTTTTTCTTTTCTACAAAATTCTAATTTCAAACCCATTGGAAATCCTGCTCCTCCTCTACCTCTAACATTGGATGCTTTTATTTCTTCTAAAACGGAAGCGGAACTCTTTTTTAAAGCTGCTCGAAATGGAGCGTAGTAATCAGAGATATTTGTAAACTCTTTTGTAAGAATTTGTTTCCCTGAAGCTTTCACATTATAAGTGTCTTCATTTTTATCTCCATCAGTTTTTAAAATCGATGGCAAATCTTTGGCAACAGTTCCTGAATAGTTTTTTCCATTATAATGAAAAGCGTGATTCTCGTGGCATCTTCCGAGGCAGGTCATGTGTCCGATTTCGTCGGGTGTAAAATGACCTTTGAGATCTTGAGCTAATCCATCCTGCGTACCTGCACAAAGACAAGCGGTGCCATTGCAGACGTATACTTTTTTACCTTTATTTTCTGGTTTTAAAAAATCATAGAAAGAGGCGGTACCATAGGTGTTCGCAGTTCCAATAAGGAATTCTTTTGCTAATTTATCTAACTCTTCATTACTGGGTGTTCCGTCAGCGATTGCTAATTCTCCCATCTTATTGAAGAGGTTATCTTCCAATCCTTTTCTTCCTGATAGTTCGCTTAAATTCTTTGACATTATTTGGTTTTATTTTTAAACTACTTCGTGTTGAACGATGGCTAAGGCTTAAAGTTTTGATCGGTTTGATCAAGAACACTTTAAATTAACGATTTTATGGAAGTTCCACAAAGATTTTTTTGGTATTTGTTTAGGTCAGGCTAAAAATTGACGTTTTTAAGGATCTTAGGTATTTATATTTCCTCTTTCTTTATTGGATCATCTAATACATCAGACACACAAGATTGAACAGAGATCTCAAACCATTCTTGGAAGAGCTCCCAAGATCTATTTTTAGGCCACAGTTCTTCATCTGTACACCAATCCTCAAAGTTTAACTCAAAAAAATAATCGAAATTAAGTTTTACCCATTCTACTGCATCTCCTGGGTAATCAAATTGTGGTATCAAATAAACGGTAGTTCTATCATTTTCAAGAGGGTTCCAGCTTTCAACTTCTGAACTATCTGGAAAAATATAATTCACCCAATCCAATAATGGCTTTTTGGGATGTAATATCAAAGCATAGCGATTAAGATTATACATAATTAGGTTTGAAAGTAATTTAAGGTTTATAAAATATAACGTTTCGTATTAATCAAAATAGATTACTTAGAAAGGTAATTATAGTTTTAGTAAAATTAACGTAAGTTTGTCATAAAAATAAAACAAAATGGCTATTTCTACTACTCTTGAAACCCGCTCTGAATCTAAATGCGAATTGTGTTCAGCTCAAGGTGAACTTCACGAATATATCGTTCCTCCTAAGACCTCTGATGATTCTGAAAATCAAGTAGTCCTTTGTTCAAAATGTCATACTGAAATTACAGAGGCAGAAACCCTGGACGCCAATCATTGGCGTTGTTTGAATGAAAGTATGTGGAGTCAAGTTCCTTCTGTACAGGTCATGGCTTACCGTATGCTGGAACGCTTAAATACAGAAAATTGGGCTCAGGATCTTTTAGGTACCATCTACTTGGATGATGAGACTTTGGAATGGGCGAAGATGGGTTCTGGAGATTCGGCCATCGTTCACAAAGATAGTAATGGTCATGTTCTGAAAGCAGGTGATTCAGTTACTTTGATTCAGGATCTAAATGTAAAAGGTTCAAGTCTCACGGCAAAGCGAGGAGCTGCGGTTAGAAGAATCAGACTTGATCCAAACAATGCAGAATACATCGAAGGTAAAGTCGATGGACAGCATATTGTGATCTTGACTAAATTTGTCAAAAAATCAAATTAAGGTCAGTTCAGCTACTCCCAATTAAATGACAAGTTACAAACTTGCCTTTATACGCTACTTCCAAGTTACAGACTCGTTTCCTTCGACTATGCTCAGGACAGGCCTCGTCTTAAACTTGAAAGAGTAGATTTTAGGTTTACCAATTTTTGAAAAGTTAGTAAACCTAAAAACAAACTATTTTACTGCAAAGCAAATATCTGTAATCAACTCTTTTTCTGACACCTCATTTGGATTATTCACATAGAGTTCGAAAGGATGAATCTTTTTGATGGGCTTAATCTCTTTCGCTCGATGCATCCCATACATGGTTGACCATGCATTTCCGAGATGCTTGTAAGCGCCCGTATGTCGAAGCTTGTAGATTGTCGTTGCAGGAATGGATCCCTTCATAAATTTTGCTGGTAAATTATCTGGGATATTTTTCAAAGGCACGCCCCCTGTATAGCTTACTCTTTCCTTCACCATATCAAACTTATGATAGATTGAAAAGGCCAAACCCGATGGTTCTAATCCATTGTCTTTGCAATAAGTCATTAAATCTTCAAAATCTTGTTTCATTTCAGGTCCAAAAGTATCCATAGTGGACTCTCTTTTTACACCGATATATTGACAGCCTTCATAAGCGGTATTTCCAATAAAATCTAAATTAGAATTTATTTCCCCATCTTCGACATATTCTTTAAGCATATTCAATCCACGCTGATAATCTTGTCCAAGAAATGCGGTCATCATTTTCTTCATCCAAAACATAAAAAAAGGCAAACTAGTATCTAAAAACCAAGTTACTTCTGTGCTGTCTCCTTTAGGATTACATTCAAATTTTACTTTTGCAGTAGACTTCCAAGGCGTTAAAAAAGTAAGGTCGTAATTAATTTCTTTTGGAGCAGACTCATTTAATATTGTCATATTACCTGAACCAGTTCGATTACCTACCCACTCATAATACTTTCCATCTTCGTTGACTGTTACTTTAGCTTCTGGCTCGGTGACAAGCCAGGGTGACCAGTTTGGCCAATGATGAAAATCGTTTAATGTTTTAAATACTTTTTCTGCGGGGGCATTAATAGTAATTGTTTTTTGTACATTGATTTTAGGCATGATTCAATTGTTTATAGTTATCCTTAAAAATAAAACAAAAACATTTATTAATTTAATAAAAATAACACTTTTTGTTTACTAGTAAAATAAAAGAATTTTATTTTATTAAAAAAAGTTCGTTTCATTTTATGGAATTTTAGAAGGTTTGGAGTCTATATAGGTGAAGAGTCGTATTATCCTTTCGAAAATCCAAAAAATAATAATGGAATTAAAGATTATACAAAGCAAAATTTTTCATCTCCGAAATTGTAAAGTAATTTTAGATCTTCATTTAGCTGAACTTTGCAACGTAGAAATAAGGATTTTAAAACAAGCTGTCAGAAGAAACCTTAACGGATACCCCTCAGATTTCATGTTCGAGCTAACAGAAGAGAAATTACAGTTTGTGATATTACAAAATGTGATACCTTCAAAAAGACATTTTAGAGGAGCACGACCTTTTGCTTTTACTGAGCAAATTATTCCAATGCTTTCAAATGTTTTAAACATACTATTAAGCCCAAAATCTAAGAGAATAAAGATTGGCTTCAAAACAAACAACAATGACTAATATACCAAATCCGCAAATAGATCTGGCCTATAAATACATCCGCTATACCAACAAGAATATTTTCTTGACGGGAAAGGCTGGTACTGGAAAAACTACTTTTTTACAGAGCATCAAAAATGAAGACATCAAACGCATGGCTGTTGTCGCTCCAACTGGTGTAGCAGCAATTAATGCTGGTGGAATGACGATCCATAGTTTTTTTCAATTACCATTTGGGATGATGCTTCCTGGAGAAATCAAGGATAAGATCAGGCAACAAAAACTGAATCGAGAAAAGATCAACATGATTAAGAGTTTGGATCTTTTAATCATTGACGAGATCAGTATGGTACGTGCTGATTTGTTGGATGCGATTGATGAGGTGCTTCGCAGGTATCGAAATACAAGCCTGCCCTTTGGAGGTGTTCAATTACTCATGGTAGGTGATCTACACCAATTACCTCCTGTCGTTAAAAATGAAGAATGGCATGTGCTAAGCCAACATTATAAAACGATGTATTTTTTTGGTAGTCAGGCGCTACAAAAAACGAATCCGGTAACTATTGAACTCAAACATATTTATCGCCAGGCAGATGATATTTTTATAGAACTACTCAACAAGGTTCGAAACAACCAAATCGACACTAAAGTTTTAGAACAACTCAACAGCCGATACCAGCCGGGTTTCAAACCAAATGATGAAGATGGATATATCACGTTGACATCACATAACAAGGTGGCTCAGGAAATCAATAAGGATAAATTACAAACACTACCTGGTAAAAATTTTCAGTTCAAAGCGGAGATTGAAGGAAAGTTTCCAGAGAAGGCTTACCCTACTGAAGAACTTTTGAATTTCAAACTAAATGCTCAGGTGATGTTTGTGAAAAATGATATCTCCGCTGAGAAATTATTTTATAATGGAAAGATCGGTAAGATCATTCGAATCAACAAAGAGTCTATCGCAGTACGTTGTCCTGGAGATGGATTTGACATCACCGTTCATGCACATGACTGGACCAATGTAAAATATAAACTCAATGAAAAAACTAAAGAACTTGAAGAAGAAGTCATTGGTTCTTTTCGACAGATTCCTTTAAAAACGGCTTGGGCCATTACGATTCATAAGAGCCAAGGATTAACTTTTGAAAAAGCAATCATTGATGCGGAAGCAGCTTTTGCACACGGTCAGGTTTATGTTGCTTTGAGTCGTTGCAAAAGTTTTGAAGGTATTGTTTTACGAAGTCCTATTGCCAATTCTAGTGTAAAAACCGATCATGTTGTCAAACAATATTCTGAAGCTGCAGATCGCAATGCTCCCGATGAAAAACACCTTACACAATCGAAAGCTGAATATCAACAGCGCTTGGCTAAAGAACTATTTGATTTCAAACCTGTTCGTTTTGCTTATGATCAACTGTATCGAAGCTTGTTAGAAAATGAAACCGCGATCCAAGGAGAATCGATCAATCAACTAGCTGCTTTTCATACTCAGGTCGAAGAAAATATCTTTGCCGTTTCCAAAAAATTTCTCCCTCAACTTCCTTATTACTTCCAGCAGGATATGCTACCCGAAGAGAATGAGGAATTGCAATCTAGAATTAAAAAAGCGAGTGATTATTTTTCTAAAAAATTAACAGAGGATTCCATCCCGCTTGCTCAAGCGATAAAAATATTTTCCGATAATCAAACTATCAAAAAATCCACAACTGAAAAACTCAGCGCTTTACATAAAGCATTATTTATTAAGAAATTTGCTTTTGAATCCTGCCAGGAAGGTTTTTCTGCGACAAAATATATGAGAGCAAAATCAACAGCAGATGTAGATTTTAAAAAAGCAAAAACAAAAACACCAAAAGTCAAAAAAGAGATCATCACGGTCGATCACCCGGTCTTAAATACTCGCCTAGTCGAATGGCGAAAAGAGAGAGCTAAAAGTATGGACGTCCCGCTCTATAGGGTTCTTTCTAACAAAGCAATGTTTGCAATTATTGCGGCCCTGCCCTCTACTGTTCCTATTTTAAAAATCGTCAATGGTCTTGGCCCAAAAAAGATTAAAGATTTTGGTGAAGACATCGTTGAAATCGTAAATAAATTTTGCGAAGAGGAAGGTATTGATAAGGAATTGAGAAACAACTTCAGTGAAGAAGACATCAAAAAAACACTTCCTAAAAAGAAAAAAATCGATACCAAAAAAGCAACTTTTGATTTGTATAAATCAGGAAAGACTGTTGTTGAGATTTCAGCAGAGCGTGGGCTGGTACGATCAACTATTGAAGGTCATATTGCTCATTATATTGGTCTTGGAGAGTTAGAGGTGAATGATTTCATTGATCCATCAAAAGGGGAAAAACTCAAGGACTATTTTAGAAAATACCCCGAGGCGAATCTTGGTGATGCTAAGGTTTCTTTTGGATCGCAGTATTCTTATGGAGAGCTTCAGATGGTGTTGGCTTGGTGGAAAAAGGAGAAGGAGTAATTTTTAACTACTTCCACTCCTCTCCAAAAAGTAATGAACCCAGCGCCCCTTTCTAGTAGATATCTGGTTTCTATTCCTCCACTCATTTTCAACACAGGATTATATTGTCAGTTTGGACAAAGTCTAAATATATCTTACTTTTAACATTCCAATCGTCGATTACTAGACGGACAAGAGCATGAATCACAAGATGACAGACGAAGATTTATTGAAAGCCATTCAGGCAGGTGACGAAGTTGCCTTTAAAATCATGTACGATAAGTATTATCGTATGCTCTGCTATTCTGCTTATAAGACTTATCCCGATGAACATAAATCCAAAGACTTTGCTCAGGAAGTTTTTCTTGATTTGTGGCGGAAAAGAGATTCTATCAACATCCATACTTCGATTGCTGCTTATTTAAAAAGAGCAGTCATCAATAAATCCATAGATTTTATTCGAGCTCAGCGATTTAATTTTGGCGATACTGCAGAATTAGAATACCAAGCTGAAATGCCGGTAGAATCTTCTGAACAGGATGAGCTTAAAGCTTTAATCCATAAAACTGCGGAACAACTCCCTGAACGTTGTCGGTTAATCTTCTTTATGAGTCGTTTTGAAAATCTTTCTCATAAGGAAATAGCCGCAAATCTGGAGATTTCAGAGAAGACCATCGAAAATCAAATCACTAAAGCACTGAAAATATTGAGAGTGGTAGTCAATCGCTACCTCTCTGAAGCGAGAATATTATTATTTTGTTATTTTTTTTATTAAAAACCAATAGGGGGAACACGTTTCTAATTCGACTTACTAAAAACAGGATCATTATAAAATGAGTCAAGAAAAATACATTTACTTAATCTACCAGCAAATCCAGGGTGTTTTGACACCTTCGGAAGAGGAGATTTTGAAAAAATGGCTGAAAGATTCTCCTGAAAATCGTAAGACTCAGGAGGAAATTGTACAATCTATGTCTTTAATGGAGGATTTCAAGCCTAGCTTTTCGGTGGATGAGGAAGGGGATTTTGCTAAAATTTCTAAAGAATTAGGCTTTAAAGGAGCGAAGAAATCGGCGAAGACTATAAAAATGGGAAATCGGCGTCGATGGATTGGAATTGCTGCAGCTATTACTTTGTTGCTTACGGCTGGGCTATTTTTTCTAAATACTCCAGATCCGACACTTGAGTGGACTGCTTTTGAAGCTGATGAATTTCAGTCAAAGCAAATTACACTTCCAGATGGAACGGTTGCTCTTTTGAATAAAAATAGCCGACTAGAATACCCAAAAGAATTTCTAGGAAAAGATAGATTGGTCAAAATGAAAGGAGAAGTTTTCTTCAAAGTAAAACGTGATGAAACTAAGCCTTTTAAAATTTCAACTCGTGAAAATCAAGTGACCGTTTTAGGTACAGAGTTTAGTGTTCGGGATTATGAGCATGAAAATGCTACAACTGTAACCGTTACTTCGGGCAAGGTAGCTTTTAGCGATACGGAAAATGATCAACGCGTAATCATGACTGCTAACGAAGCAGCAGTCATGGACTTGAATACTAAAACAATCACGAAACAAGACGAAGCTGATCCGAATGCTTTATCTTATCAAAGTGGAAAGTTGGTTTTCAGAAATACACCTCTAACGAAAGTCTTTGAAGATTTGGCCAAACATTTTGATGTCATTATCGATTGTCAAAATGAAGGCTTAAAAAACTGCAAATACTCCTTGACTAAGCAGGAAGTAGATTTAAATACTCTCTTGGAGACTTTGAAAACTTTGTATAAAATCGAATTTACTCAGTCGGGTAAAAAGTCTTATGTGATTCGTGGAGGAGGAGATTGCTAAAATTTGCAAACCTCTATATTACAAGTCTATAATTGCAATATTTCCTACAAATAGACTTTTTCTATTTTACATATCACCCTTTTTCTAAAATTACCGTTTAAAAGTTTAGTACTTTGCTTTTATCGCATAAGTCAAGTAAGTGACGGGACAAAATTATTGATACGTTATTTTGATTTTGAAAAATTATTGTAATAAAGATTGTAAGTCTTTATGAGGTAATATTTCAAATATCCTGAAAAAATAACTTAGTAATAATTCCGTCTAATAACTTTAGTAACTTTTAGACGTCAATGAGTAAACAATTTCATAAACTGCCTGATAATTTCACGCTAGTTCAATATTTCTTTGGACTAAAGGGGCTATCATATGGACTATCTCTTGTCTTCTTTTTTATCTTTTCTGCTACAAATCTATCCGCACAAAATCCTTTGGATCGAAAACTGGATTTCCAAATGAACAACCTGACTTTAGAGGACGGACTTTGGAAATTGAGTGAAGAAACCGATATTCAATTCGCATTTAGCAACAATGATTTTTCGGATCAAAAATATTCTTTTGCTTTTCGACAGGAAACATTAAGATTCATCTTGAGGCAAATACTCTCCGACTCTCCGACTACTTTTTCCTGGTCAGGAAATCAGATACTTATTTTTAAAAAACCTCCCGTAAAATTTACACTTAGTGGCTACATCGAAGACAAATCTTCAGGTGAGCGATTGATCGGCGCCAACATATATGATAAGGTTTCCAAAAAAGGATGTGTAAGTAATGAATATGGTTTTTATAGTTTGACCTTGACAAAAGAAGAACCAGCTTTACAAATCTCTTATCTCGGATATCAGGTATCTGAAATCGTAATCAAGAAATCCGAAAATCAAAAAATTAATATCGAACTAAATCCTTCATTGACGCTCCAAGAAATAGTGATCGTCGGTAGTGATAGCCTTGAAGCAGTTAACCAATCTTCGGAATATTATTTCCCATTAAATGATGCTGTTGAAAAATTACCAGCTCTTGGAGGTGAAGTTGATATTCTTAGAATCATTCAACAATTACCTGGTGCCCAAAGCGGAACAGATGGACTTGGCGGCCTTCATGTCCGAGGTGGAAATGCGGACCAAAATCTGATACTCCTCGACGGTGTCCCAATCTATAACCCTTACCATATGTTAGGGCTATTTTCTATTTTCGATCACAAGTCAATTCGCAAAGTAAAATATCTACGAGGACAATTTCCTGCTCGTTTTGGTGGACGAGTTTCCTCCGTAGTCGATGTCAGAACAAAAGAAGGAAACAATAAAGAATTTCATGGTGAAGCAAGCGTTGGATTGATTGCAACAAAAATAAATTTTGAAGGACCACTCGTCAAAGACAAAGGTGCATTTTTTGTTAGCGCCCGCCGTTCTCATTTGGATCCATTTTTAAAAAATTATTCTAAAAAAGATCGAGCAAAAGATAATGAGACCGGGTTTTACAATTATTACTTTGGAGAAATTCTCACCAAATTCAATTATACTTTTTCTCAAAAGGATCGACTTTACATTAGTTTTTACAAAGGATTTGATAACTTCCATAACGAAAAGGGTTCTCAGGATACTTTTTTTGATGAAGAGTATATTTATAATGAAAACCAAAACCTAGATTGGGGAAATACCCTCGGTGTTTTGCGATGGAATCATCAATTAGGAAATCAGCTTTTTTCAAATCTTACTTTCAATTTCAGTCAGTTTAATTTTAATTCTGATGATGGTTTTGATGAATCTTTTAAATTCGATGATATAATTGATCGATTCGTTGTCCAACGAGCTTATCGTTCATTAATAAAAACAGCATCACTAAAACTAGACTTGGATTATCTTCCAAATACCAATCATTATATACGAACTGGTTTTACAGTTTCCAGAAATTTATTTACTCCCGGGGTTGCAAATTTACAAGATAGCAGCACTTTTGTTTTTAATGACATCCTTCCCGATTCTTTGATCAACCCTTCGTCAATTGAAGTCCTAGATTTCAACATGTATCTCGAAGATGAATGGCAAATCAATCCAAATATAAAATTAAATGCAGGTGTTTTCACCAGCTTCTTTGTTGTAAAAAATAAAAACTATTTGCTGATCGATCCTCGCTTTTCAATAACATGGGACCCAATAAAAAATCTAAGCTTTCAGTTTTCAGCAAACAGTATGAGTCAATATCTGCACTTACTGACACGTACTGGATCGGGATTCCCGAATGACCTCTGGGTGCCTTCAACAGACAAAGTTGCGCCGCAGCGTTCAAGAATGATAGATCTGGGATTGAAATGGAAACTCCATGAACAATGGTCCTTTTCCGCCAATGCATATTATAAAAAAATGACCAACCTGATTCATTATGCAGAAGGTGTTTCTTTTGCTATCGGCGCCGATGCTATTTCGTCTAATAATTGGGAAGACAAGGTCACTAGTGGAAAGGGCCTTTCTCGAGGTTTAGAATTTTTATTAAAAAAAGAAAAAGGAAGAGCAACGGGTTGGATTTCTTATACTTATTCAAAAACGAATCGGCAATTTGAACAATTAAATAATGGAGAAGTATTTCCCTTTCGTTATGACTTGAGGCATGTTTTAAATATCGTAGGATCATATGATATTACTCCAAATTGGAGTGTCACCAGTACTTGGAATTTCAGTTCTGGAGGTCACATCAATATCGCTTTGAATGAATGGCAATACACTCGCGAAGATGGAACACCAGATATTACTTATCTGAATTACGGGAAACAAAACAGCTATCAACTACCTAATTACCATCGGCTTGATCTTTCTACAAAATACAAAAGAAATACATCATGGGGAGCCTGGTCACTTGACCTTGGTATCTACAATACCTATAATCAAAGAAATATATTTTTCATCAAACCCGTTTATGATCCGCTTACTCAAAGTGGAAAATACAGAAGCGTAAGCTTGATTCCTTTACTTCCATATTTCAGTTTTAATCTTAAATTATGAAAAGGAGAATCCCATATCACTTCGTTTGGATTATCACCATAATAAGTATCTTATTTGTGGCTTGTGAAAAAGACATAGACTTAAATCTTCCTGCACAAAACAGGCTGGTTATTTTTTCAAACTTTACCCCTGATAGTATTTTCCAATTACATCTTTCGACCACCAGACCCATTGATAATACTCAAAGTTCTTTTGACCTTTATCCAGCCGATGCAAGTATTCAATTATTCGAAAACGGCAACTATGTGGATGATTTCGTTTTTCAGCCAGATCCTTTCCCCGCATCTCTAACTCCATTTTATAGTCTCAATAAAAAGCCTGATCCAGAAGCAGAATACTCCATCGTAGCCACGCTTCCTGGTCTTCCAGATATTACTGCAAAAAACAATATTCCTTCTCCTGTCAATATTGATAACTTTGTTTTTATAGACACCTTTGGAAGGTCAGCCCCTGATAATCAAGATGTAATTAATTACCGATTTGATACGCGTTTGGAAATGAATACTCGAAATCTTTCAACGGGCTATTTACATTTAAAAGCTTGGAGGTATTCGATTTTTTACGAGTATGATTATTACACAGGTGATTCAACCAAGATATCTTTTTATGAGCCACTCGATTTCAACCTTCCTAGTGAACTTCAGAAGATTGACATTCTCCATGAAGACGGTTCTATTGTTGATATAAATCGAATATCTCAAAGCGATGGAATTGATATCAGTTTTTCATTTTTATTTTTTCGCGGTTTTGAAGTAGAATCCCCGATCTATCTCGAAGTCCGACATGTGAGTGAAGATTATTTCTTGTTTCATAAAACAGTTAGTGAACAAGAGGTTTCTAGTTTTAGAGAAAGTTTTCTAACTACTCAATCTGTTTTAGTTCATAGTAATATTGAAGACGGGTTAGGGTATTTTGGAGGATATAGTGTGCAGGTGGATTCTGTGAGCTGGTGATTCTCAACTGCGTTCGAATTGACAATCTGAAAAAATTGTCAAATAAAAAAGCCAATGCTTTGCAGCATTGGCTTTGAAATGGAAGGCATAATTCCACTTCGTTTACTGTTTTGCAGATTGCCTTATTTAAAATATTCTCTGCAAATGTCAATCAGTATTTAGAGAGCATTTTGAAAAAAATCTCTTATCAAAATCGAGCATTATTGCTTCACGATATTCACCTTGAAGCTTCGCTGTTGGTCTTCGACTATTACATTTAGAAAATATAATCCGGAAGCAATCGCTTCATTATCCAAAGGTAAATTAACCACATGTTGTCCTGCTCCTCTGGTACCACTTGCTCCTGGAAAATCTACTATCTTTTGTCCCACAATAGTGTACAATGACACTTGCACATTCATTGATTCTTTCAAAGTATATTGAAGTGTTAGGTGATCTGTCGCAGGATTCGGAAACAATCCAAACTCAAATTCCGCATCAATCTCACTAATCGAAGAAGGGAAATCAAAGACTGCAATCAAGGTATCCGGTTGTGTTAAAACAATCGTTGATCGTCTATCGTTCGGATTAGCGATTACATTCCCAGCTGTACTTTCCCAATGACTGAACACATACTCATCTTCAAAATCATTGAAAACTTTCGCTTTGATTAAGTTTTCCATTCCTCCAAAATATTCTCCAGACCATGGGAAGGTTTCGATATCCAAAGTATTAAAATCAATCTCTCCTACTCCATCAGGTTGCGTCATTAAGGTCACTGTGTAAGGGCCTGAAAGTTCGTCATAACATTCTAACATTCCATCGTCTAACAACTCACATCTTTGTTCGATGAAATCTTTCAGATCCTGAACATTAGATTGCCACTCTGTCATTGTACCCCCCCAACGCTGAATTTGTTTAGGCATTTCCGGTTCTATGACTGCCAACATTTCATCTAATTTGTTGATCATATTTTCACAAGTGTAAACTGTATTCATCATATCCGCATATCGAGAATAATAAAGCTGTTTGAAAATCGGACTCTCGTCTATAAGCTTTAAGAAAATCTTTTCATGTTGACCTACATCGGTATTCGGTCCACCGTATCCGAAGAAATCATCCATAAAGTCTGCAATCTCTTCTAGATCGCAAGGGTCAGCATCCGGAGAAATATTTGGAACGCCACTATAATTAATGTAGTAATCAAAAGTCGCATCTAAATCCCAAAGAATATACCCCCACTTTTTATGCTTCCCATCAGGGTTACGACCTCTCCACCATCCAGTATTATAATTCAACCAATCTGATGCAACCACATTTAGATTTACGATCATATAGTCAATCATACTTACAAGATTAATACTATCATCCGCGACTTGATAATT
>CAKZTD010000096.1 GCA_937921595.1 uncultured Saprospiraceae bacterium | reverse complement strand
AAATTACCAGAAGTAATTGTTCTCAACCTTTTGGAATTTGGCATGAAAAAAATTTACTTATTTTCAAACCATTGAATTATGAAGCGAATTTGAATACTTAAATTTATGCGAATTAGGAATTAAAAAACGGTATTAGGTTTTAGGACTCTTCTAATGCCGAATACCTAATATCGTTTTCGCTCAGGCTAAAATTAAGCTAGTAGGAATTTGTTATTTCAATCTCTATTTTCAAATGATGTTTTAATCTGTTACTGTAATATCACCTTTGAATAATACTTTCTCTCCATCAATAAACTCGATCTCCGCGAAGTAAATAAATACTGCAGGATTTACTGTTTCACCTTTCATCGTACCATCCCATCCAAAGCTTGGATCATTAGGCATAGCATCTTTTGTTTCAAAGACTTTTCCTCCCCAACGATTGAAAACCTGAAAGGTAGAAATATTCACTACCTGCCCTTCTTTTGCATAAATCATAAACCGATCGTTTGCACCATCCGCATTTGGAGAAAACGCATTCGGGATAAATATCTTACGGCTTTTATCAACTCTAACTTGAATTTCCGCAATAGCGGGACAACCATTTTCATCCGTAACCATAATCTGATAAGTCGTTGTTTGCAAAGGATACGCAACTGGATCTAAGCAATCATTACAACTTAAAGTTTCTTCAGGACTCCAAATTATCGTATCCAAAAATGCAGTTGGAATATTTACCGTAGCATCTAATTGATAAGTTTCTCCAAGTATAATTTCTACATCTTGAATTACATCCAACAGCAACTCCAATGGAGCAGGAATATTAATTTGTTCTTCGTAAAGACAACCTCCATCATCCTGAATAACGACATTATAATTACCTGGTTCTAAACCAAGGAAAAGGTTTTGATTAAAAAAGTTTTCACCTCCATCGATAGAATATACATAAGGTGCTTCTCCTCCAACTACAGAAATAATTCCGACACCTCCATTATCACCAAAACATTCTGGTTCAAAAATTTCAATATCCGCAGCATTAGGAACATTGGGATTTTCTATAACAATTGTTGCATCAGAATCGGTACAACCATTTCGAATATTGGTAATCAACAAAGTATAGGTTCCGGCAATGGTCGCTTCTGGATTTAAGGTGTTTATTCCATTTTGAATAAAGCCATCATTAGTTGACCATTCAAAAATAAAATCTCCATTTTGAGACGCTTCGCTTCCGCTTAGTGTAGTAAAGGTATCGTTACAATCTAATTCGGTCGGCAACCCGGCATCGGCAATTGGTGTAATACGATCTTCTGCCACTACAACAGAAGTCGTGTTCGAACAGTCATTAGATGTATTAAAAATAGTCAATTCATAATTGCCGGGTTGGTCGACCGTAGGGGAAAGCGTGTTTACACCATTAATGATGTTACCATCAGCAGTTGTCCATAGTACTGTATAGTTTGTCCCCGATGAAGAATTGCCAGCTTGCAAAGTTACGATAGAATCGAAACAGTTTAACAAACCAGCTGGTTGTATTAGCACTTGAGGGAGTTCAATATTTGCATCAATATAAAAAGTCTCTGTATCTGTACATCCATTGGTATTACTAGTAACCAAAAGTTCATAAGTTCCGGCTGCATTCACTTCCGGATTTATAGCCATTGGATCACCTAAAATATTACCATCTACTGTCGCCCAGGAAAATACTAGATCTCCAAATGGTGCAGAACCTGATCCATCTAAAACAGTCATTGGATCTCCACAATCCAAAGTCAAAGGACCCAATACATCAATCGCTGCAACCGGGGAAATGGTATCAATAAAGACTTCTGCATCATCAGTCACAACGCAATTCGTATTGACATTCATTACATTGAGTTGATAGGTTCCATTTTGATCCACGACAGGAGTAAGTGTACTTCCTCCTGAAAAAATATTACCATCTATCGTTGTCCACTGATAAGAAAAATTACTTCCCATCGAAGCGGTCGCTGAAAGACTAAGCGTCATATTATTACAATCTAGCAAATCGTCCAAACCTGCATTCGCCATAGGCACATTTGGATCGAGTTCAACTTCAACCTGAGCACTAGTCGTACATCCATTATTATCACTTAATATCAATTCATAAGTTCCAGCGGGAAGATCAATTGGATCTTGGATATTTCCGATTCCGTTATCCCAAGAAAAACTATATGGCTCAGCTCCACCACTTGGACTTGTACTAATCGTTCCGTCTTCTGCTCCTGGACAAGTTTCATCACTGGCAACAAGATCAATATTTAAATCTACGGCAGTCACAGTAGCAAGACCTTGAACGGTACCAGAACAATCGAAACTCACTACGCTTTGAAGTTCAAAAGATCCAATATTTATAGTTTCCAAAATATAAGGATTATCGACAATCCCCGTAATTACTGGCTGAGGAATATTGTCAATAGTATAAACAATATCCCAAGGACCGGGGCCTGAAAAATCAATTTGTATTTGAGCATTTGGGCTTTCGGAACAGACCAGTTCATCTCCAGAAATTATTGCCGTTGGAGCTTCAGTAATTCCAACATTGATAAAATGTTCGAGTGAATTTCCGCATTCATCAAAAACGACAACTGAAAACGTAGAATCCGATTCTACATAAGAATCGAGCATGGCAGTAGTATCACCAGTGTTCCATAAATACGTGTAGTTTCCCCATCCACCTGTAATGAGTGGTTGAATGGAGACTGGGGCTGGATCACAGAAAAACACGTCATCTGCTACTACTGCCAGAGGCTCTACATCTTCTATGTACATCTGTACATAGGGTATATCACAAGAGCATGGTGCATCCAATTGGAGTACAATGGACTCTGAAAGTTCTGTAAAAAGGTCATCATAAACGGTAACGGGTAAATAGAATAATGAATCACCCGCAGGTATGGTGACTGAAGTTGGCAATGGTTCATAATCAATACCTGGAGTCGCTGTACTCAATGGCGAAAGGCTATAATTGACAACTAAATCTTGAGTCAAATCATCAGAGGCTCTTTCAAAAATAAAATACCCATCTTCACAATTCTCATAAGCAATATTCGCATCGGCTCCTCCTCCCGGAGCTTCCGTACTGATATTCGCTAAGTCACCTGATGAAAAACTATTTGCTTTTAGAAAAACTGCAGAATCAAAATAGCCATCTGCTACATCCGCGATTACTAATTTTATATGATAAGTTTCACAAGCTTGAACATTAGCCATTGCGGTCATCACTGTTGTAAAGCCATCGTATTCTATATTACTGACTGCAACTCCTTCTTCCGTCGTTGGATAACCTAAGCATTGTAAAAAAGTAGGAATATCCGCATGTTGAGCAATAGGAATATTGTTGACAAAGTAAGCAGGATTATCTAAATGATTTACCGCATTAATTGATGTATAAGAAGCGGTATTTGGAACTACCGCAATGTTTTCTGCATTGTTAGAAAAAGGACCATTGATCCCTGGACCGCTAATAAAAAAACCAAATGCATCATTAAAACTACTATTGACATATTCACAATATTCTTCTGATGCAAAAACGAATTCGAAAGAAATTTGATCGGTTGTTGGTGTAAAATCAAATTCCAATGCTGACACATCATACATAAAATTTGAACCAACCATTAAACTCAAATCTGGGTCTGTTCCAAAATTAAAAAAGGAACTACCTGTATTATAGAAATCATTTGGACCAGCACTATTGTGAACATTTCCAGTAGAAAGTAAAACCCCTTCTTCGATATTGATCGATGAAGTTCCATTTGTAAATAATGCACTTCCTCTTTCATCACCAGTAAAAGAAATACTGCCACTTTCCACATCAAAACAATCTCCTCCAATAAAAACATCTTGAACCAATTGTTCGGGAGTATAAAATTCATCGACCATGATCCCCATCATATTTCTGGAAGAATAATCTTCCTCACATGAGGTACAACCAATAGAGAATCTAATGTCGAGTGAAGTATTGCAGGTTTTGCCCAATTGGATCAATTCCGTCGTCGTCTCAGCTTCAAATTCTAAGACCAATCCTGTTTCTATTTCTGGAAAAATATAGAAAGGTTGACACCCTTCTTCTTCTCCGTTTATAAAGATCTTATAAGTCTCTCCTCTTTTAAGATCTTGTAAAACAATTTCATTGACTTCCTCTTCAAGGGTCAAATAATGGCGGCTTGCTCCATCTGTTACAGATATAGCTTCCGTTGTGTTTTGCGTTTTATTTGCCTGAGCTTGGGAGGCAGAAATAAGAATGCATAAAATCAGTGTTGTTATCCTGCTGCTGCGCATGAATAATGGGGATTTTAAATCGATTTTTAGAATGTCAGACATCTGGGTAAGATTCCATTCCGAACATCGACACGATAGTAAAATCTGATAAGTGTAACCTATCAGTTAAATACTAATGAGTGTTCAGAATAGCTAGCGAAGGGATGAAGAAATCATTTGGATAACTCCATCTTTTTAAAACCCAGAAGTCCAATTACTTCAAGATGTCATGGGAAAATTAGCGTGTTGGAATAGAGGCAACAAGGAATGGGTGTCATCTAATGACAAATTGCCAATTGAAAGTTGAAGAGAATTTTAGTCTCAATAAGCGACTCTTCAATCTCGTTTTTTTTAATTAACTAGTGTGTGGAAAGATAAAAGTATATTTTTTTTTCTGATTAGAAAAATATTTAAGACTTTTTTATGATATAGAAAGGAATTAAATAGCTAGCCGTAGCTTAACCATCACCAAACGAAGATTTACTAAAATTCTTATGCAAATAAAAAAGCCTCACCCGAGGAGGGCAAAGCTTTTCTAATCATTTAGTCAAAATTTTATAAAAGACAGCTCGAGATTTTAATCGAACTGGATTATTCTATTTTTAGAACCTTGTTGTCAAACCTATGTTGAAAATTGAAACACCGTATCCAACCTCTCCATAAAATCCAATATGCTCTGATACTAAATATTTCATTCCAATATGACCTGAGAAAATGAAGATGTCATCATGTTGGTTTGCTTTGATACCTTCTAAACGTTGATCAGGAGGAAGGTTTGAAAAGTCATTGATAGAAAAGTTATATCCTACCATTGCTCCACCATAAAAATCAAGACGACCTTCTGTATAATGACCTTGTCCTCTCACTCCAATCTGAAAATAGTTATTCGTAAATTCAATATCAGGTTGGTTTCCTCTACCTTCGAATGGAGGAGCAACATAGTTAGTACGAGAATAACCAAGATAAGTACCAACACTAATATTATCTTTCAATCGGTAACCAATAGTTACACTCAATGGCGGAATAGGAGCCTCTGTATTTTTATCAATAAAGGTGTTCATCAAACCTACACCAACGGCAAGTTCTACATCACCTTTTTTATACTCGATATCTGGATAGTATTGTGCAGATAAGATAGTCGAAAAAGAAATACAAATTACTGTTAGTCCGAAAATTAATATATTTTTCATGTGCGCTTTATTTTAATTTTTAATGATTTTGTTTCAATACTGTTTTAAAAAAATTTCTAATACTGTTAAATATTAATCAGCAATTAATTCAGTTGCTGTTGTTTCAAGTTCTTTCGCAATGAGTTGGCTATCATTTGCTTTTAGGTTCTTCTTCTCTGGATTTTGGATTTTTGTTTCTATGGTATAACCACAACCATATCCTCTTGAACAACTTGTTAAACAAAGTGAACCTAGTCCGAGTGCCATTAAAAAAATTGTCTTTTTCATAATCTTTTAGTTTTAGTTTAGCTTTAAATTTTATTTACTTTATATTTATACTTTGACGAAAGTCTCGTTTGATCTTTCGATAATTTTAGGCATTAAAATAACAGGTCATTTCACTACACGTGAATGACAGTATACCGTCAAGACAAATACGACAGTAGCCTCTATTCTCAACTGAGAACAGTGCCTTGAACAAGTAGCAACCATACCATAGCAATACAGCTATAGAGCAGTCCTTGTGTTAAATTAAAAGAATAAGAATGTTAGGCGTTAAGCCAATTTTGAAAAAATAACAAGGCAAGTAAATTTTACTTCATACAGGAGGTTAAGTTTGTTTTGATGTTAGTAAATAGCTTTAATATTTCTTAATGTTGTTTTCTTCCAGTGAGGAAGTTTTTAGTTTTAGTTTTAGTACTAATTATAGCACAATATTACAAGTATTAAACTTTATATGCAAACGTTTTAGTTTCTCTATTGACTATTTAACGAATTCTTAATAGAGTTTAGTACAATAAATTTGCAATTGTGAGGCTTTGCTTTTTTAACCTTAAAAAATTAGATTTCGTACATTTTAGTTTCTACTTAATATAATGCTTTTAAAGCTAAAAACGCTGCGTCAAGATTCTACTTTTTTCAAAAAAAATGAAAGAAAAAAAACTGGTCTTTTTTGAAATCTTTTTGAAATCTTTTTTTCAAAAAAAAATAAAAATTTTTAAAATTAATTTCGATTTTAAACAACATTACTAAAAATACCATTCGGTTTCATATACAAGTCGTTTAAAATCTTTCCTTCCCCTACTCCATTTCAAAAAAAATCCATAGAACTTTTCAAAATGCAAACTAGTTAGCAAAAGGAAATTTTCAATATCTTTAAGGATAACCCTCAACCAAGAAAGCGGTCATTCAGGTAACTTAAAAGACTCCTGATAGAAATAATTCAATCAAATTAGATTCAATTCCTTAAATTCGGGAGCAAAATCAATAAAACTGTTTAGTAGGCTTCGTTAAACCTTACACTCTATTAATAACGCAAAAGCACTAAAAGGTAACAATCAATCTTTATTTTTTTTAAAATATTCAAAATGAGAAACAACTTACTCGCCCTGTTAATGCTGGTATTCCCAGCTATCTTATTTTCACAACAAGTCAATCTGGATCATATCAAAGACGGAATGCGGATTCGTAATCTCGGTCCTGCAGGTATGAGTGGTCGAGTGACCTCTATCGATGTTGACCTCAGTAATGACCAACATATATATGTAGGTACCGCATCTGGCGGTGTCTGGAAATCTGAAAGTGGAGGAATTCGCTGGGAGCCTATTTTCGATGAAGCTCCTATACAATCTATCGGTTCCATTAAAATCAATCAAAATAATCCAGCAGAAATCTGGGTCGGAACTGGAGAAGGAAATCCAAGAAATTCCATGAATACCGGAGAAGGAATTTTCAAAAGTATCGATGGTGGAAAAACCTGGAAACACATGGGCTTAGAAAAGAGCCGAGTGATCCACAGAATCATTATTGATAAGAATGATTCCAATACGGTTTATGCAGGAGTGACTGGTGCCCCTTGGGGACCTAGCGAAGAACGTGGTGTTTATAAAACAACCGACGGAGGGAAGACCTGGAAAAAGATTCTTTACGTCAACAACGAGACCGGTGTGGCTGACATGGTCGTCGATCCTACAAACCCTAATAAGTTGATCGTTGCGATGTGGGAACATGGTCGAAAGCCTTGGACGTTTAATTCTGGAGGAAAAGGTTCTGCAATGTATGTTACTTATAATGGTGGCGATGATTGGAAAAAAATTACTGCTAAAGATGGATTACCGAAAGGAGAATTAGGTCGAATTGGTTTAGCGATTGCTCCTTCTAAACCAAATTTGATTTACGCTTTGGTAGAAGCAAAAGAAAACGGTTTATATAAATCTACCGATGGTGGTTTAAAATGGTCGCTTGTTTCTAAAAAAGATATTGGAAATCGCCCCTTCTATTATTCTGAAATATACGTTGACCCTCAAAACGAAAATCGCATTTGGAATCTTTGGTCTTATGTTTCAAAAAGTGAAGATGGTGGAAAAACTTTTAAAACCATTCTCGATTACGGAAAAGGCGTACACCCAGATCATCATGCATTTTGGATTCATCCAAATAATCCGGATTATCTAATCAACGGAAATGATGGTGGTTTAAATATTTCAAGAGATCGTGGTGAAAACTGGGATTTCATTGACAACATTCCTGTTGCTCAATTTTATCACATCAATTACGACATGGACATCCCTTACAATGTTGCAGGTGGAATGCAAGACAATGGTTCTTGGGTTGGACCTGGATATGTTTGGAAAAATGGAGGCATTCGAAATGGAGATTGGAGAGAAGTAATGTTTGGTGATGGATTCGACGTTGTGATCAACAAAGATAATCCACGTTATGGTTGGGCTATGTCGCAAGG
>CAKZTD010000095.1 GCA_937921595.1 uncultured Saprospiraceae bacterium | reverse complement strand
ATTTCTTCAAATTTTAAAAGTTGAATACCTTTTACCAAGCTCCTTGCAAAAGCATCCCAAGCCGTAATCAATGTTCCATAGATAGTTCCAAAGGCAGCAATTGCAATGATGAGATAAGACCAGTCACCAAGATTTTGAGTGAAAATATTGATCAGTTTAGTCGAAAAGACAATAGGAGAACCTTCTAATAAATTCCCACTACCATAAACGGTATAAGCTCCAATGGTCATAAACATTAAAGCCAAAACGGTCGTAAAGGCATAGCCTAGATTAAAGTCAAAAAGACTTTCTTTAAGGCTTGGGAGGTAGTATTTATTTTTAGAATTTTCGACCATCCAAATACTATGCATTGCAGAAGCTTCCATGCCAACGGGCATCCATCCCAACAAACTAATCAAAAGCACAAGACCTTTTCCTTCCGTAATGGCAGGCGGGATAAAGTCAGCAAGAGGCTCAACTGGGCCTTTAAAAAATACTGCAAAAAATGCAATCAACACGCTTATAAAAAGGACTACGGAAATTAGTTTTATCGAACGGTCTAACACTTTATAACCTCCAATGATTAATAGTAAAGCAGTCAATCCTAAGACGCAGGCTAATGTGAAATCCATCGATAAACCAAGGGAAGGAAAAATAGTTTTTAAAAGACCAGCACTCACAGCACCGACTCCTGCGGTTACGGCGAACATATCAATGACGATAATCAATAAGAACAAATAAATAGCCCATTTGCCTTGATCTTTATATGCCTTGAGTAAGCTGTGACCTGTGGCACTTACATATCTTGGTCCGATCTCAAAGAATGGATATTTTAAAATAAGAGCTCCAAGAATGACCCAAAAGAAAATCATCCCGTGGTGAGCACCAGCTCTGGTAGACAATACTAAATGGGAAATACCTATGGCCGTACTGGCAAATAATAATCCAGGACCTATACTTTTAAGTAAAGTTTTAAAATTAAGCTTGCTTACCTTTTTATTCATAGTCAAGGGAACTATGTTTGTATTGTCAGTTTATTTTATTGCTTTGTTTCGAATTAATTGCATTTGCAAAATACTAATTTAAATATCAATCTTAGACCTTTTCTAAAAATAAAAATTAATCAGGTTCTCGATCTAAAAGCTGTCATTTTAATTCTTATGTTTGTCCTTTGTAAACATAAATTTTAAAAAGTGTTGATGGAAAATTTAGATGGTAAAAAAAGAAGTAATATCCTAATTGGTTCAGTGGTAGAAGTCGTGCAAAAACAAGATCAACGATCAGGTGAACTTACAGAAGGTATTGTCAAAAGAATATTAACCAAGTCACCTTCTCATCCTCATGGAATTAAGGTGCTCTTAGATACAGGAGAAGTAGGTCGTGTCAAGACGGTGCTTTTTAAAGAAGGCTAAAATAAAATACCTTTTTGCGGGTGTTTTTTTTACCCAAATCGTTTAAAAATCTGACGATCCAATTCTTCCCGATGATCTGGATGAGCTATATTTAATAATGCTTTAGCTCGTTGTTCTAGATTCTTACCAAAAAGATAGGCAACTCCATATTCTGTAATCACATAATGTACATGAGCTCTGGTTGTCACGACACCACCTCCTTGCATTAGAAAAGGAACAATTTTAGAAATCCCGCTTTTCGTTGTAGATTGCAATGCAATGATTGGTTTTCCCTTTTTTGAAAGTGTCGCACCTCTCATGAAATCCATTTGTCCACCAACTCCGGAATATTGATAAGTGCCAATAGAATCTGCACACACCTGACCTGTAATGTCTATCTCTATAGCAGAATTAATAGCCACCGCTCTTGGATTCGAACGAATAACTTTTGTGTCATTTACATACCGAGCTTCTAAGAAACAAACTTCAGGATTGTCATCTATAAAATCGTATAATTTTCTAGTTCCAATTGCAAAACTTGTAACCAATTTTCCAGAATGTTTCTTTTTATAATTATTGGTTATGACGCCATTTTCTACCAAAGGAAGAACGCCATCGGAGAACATTTCAGAATGTATTCCCAAATCTTTATGATTATTCAAACAAGAAAGTACAGCATCTGGGATAGCTCCGATGCCCATCTGAAGACAAGACCGATCTTCGATCAGTTCTGCACAATGTTTCCCAATAGCGATAGTCGCAGCATTTATTTTTTGCTGATAACTGACTTCAGGTAAAGCATCATTGACTTCAACTAGAGCGTTTATTTTTTTGATATGAATAATGCCGTCCCCTAAAGTTCTTGGCATATTGGGATTGACTTGAGCAATAATATGTTTGGCTTTTTTTATGGCGGCCTTAGCAATGTCGACAGAAGTTCCCAGGGAGCAATAACCATGTTTATCCGGAGGAGAGACATGGATCAAAGCTACATCAATGGGTAGGATGTTTTTTTCAAAAAGTAAATGGACTTCACTTAAAAAAATTGGGATATAGTCTCCATAATCTCCATCAACTATTTTGCGAACATTCTGAGAAACAAAAAGGGAATTGACAAAGAAGCTTTTTTCTATATCAGGGGTATCAAAAATATCATTACCTAAAGTACTAATGCTGACTAATTCAACATTTTTTAAGGATGCTTTTCTATTAAAAAGTGCTTTTAATAAACTTTTTGGAGTTGCGGCACTTCCATGAATAAAAACTCGATCTCCACTTTTAACTTGCTTGACAGCTTCTGATGCTTTTAGGTATTCCATCTATTAAGAATTAGAACTTGATAAAGCATGCAAATTCGGAAAGAATAGAGATTCCCCCCATGACGTAAATCACTTTTTTAGATGATTTATATCAGGAAGGTGTTTAAAAAGGAAGATGATTAATCAGGGTCACGTTTAAGTTATAGTCAGTCTTTCCGATCTACGCCGCCTTAAAATTCGAAATACACATACTCACTTTTGTCCCTTTACTTTGATTTTCAATATTCAATTTAGCTCCGAGTTTTTTAGAAAATGCATCGATCAATCTAAAACCAATGCCACTGTTTTTTTGACTACCAAATGACTCCGGTAAGCCAACACCATTATCTGAAACTTTAAGAATTAAATCTTCATTATTCTTTTTCAATTCAATAAAAATCTTTCCATCTTTTTGTTCAACGAAAGCGTACTTCAGCGCATTGGTGATTAGCTCATTTAAAATAAGGCCGAGCGGAATAATCGTATCGACATCCAGTTTTACATCATCAATATCGGTTTTAACTTCAACTTGATTATCTCCAACCTTGTAATTTTGAACCAAACTCAAAGCCAGTTTTTCAATGTAGTCTTTAGTTCCGACACCGACAAGCTCTTGATCTTGATACAGATTTTGATGAATGAGAGCCATAGATTGAACTCTATTTCTACTTTCTTGCATAGCTTCCAGCGCACTTGGATCATCAATTTTTCGACTTTGAATACTTAACAAAGAAGAAATCACTTGTAAATTATTCTTCACCCGATGATGGATTTCTCGCAACAACATTTCTTTTTCACTCAAAGCTTTATTGATTCGCTCATTTTGAATTTTGAGTTTTCGGTTGGCTTTCTTTCGATCTTGAATAAGTTTGTAAAGCAAACCAGCAAAGAGTAAAAGTCCAATGCTTAATGCAATAAAAAATAATCTCGCGCGATTGGTTTTTTCATATTTCAAAGTAGCCAATTCACTTTCAGTATTTAAAAGAGAAATCTCTTGATCTTTCTTTTCTCCTTCATATTTTGAAACAGCGTCAGCCAAGATTTGCTCTTTTTCTTTTGAAAATAAACTGTCTGTAAGTGTTTTATGTTTAACTAAAGTCAGATAAGCGTTTTTATAATCAGAAGTTGCTTTATAGGTATTGGATAGATCCAATATTTTAGGGAGTAGGTCTTCTTGAATACCAATTTTTTCACCCATTGTTACTGCTTGCTCTAAATTTATTGTGGCTATTTTGTACTGCTTCTTTTTATATTGACAGTAACCAAGGCCACCAAGAGCAAAAGCTTTTAAATCAAAATTTTCTTTGTCTTTATAACTAACTAAAATAGCTCTATAAATTTTTTCAGCTTCTTCATAAGAAGCTATTTCGCTTAATGCGTTTGCAAGATTTAAATTAGCAATATTAAAATAATACTTTTCTTTAATCGGATCAAAGAGTGCTACCGCTTTTCTTAATGTTTTAATAGCTTGCTCATACCTCTTATTCTCAGAATGAACATTGCCTATGTTTGCCAATGCAATTCCAGCTTTTTTAGGATGTACATCAGCATAGATGCTATAAGCTTTTTGAAAATAATTCATGGCTATAGAATCATTTGATTCTTGATAACAAGCAGCTAAGCCATTATAAATAGCTCCAAGAAATATACTGTCTTTTTTTTCAGCATAGAATGGCTCTGCAGTTAGGAAGTTTTCGATGGCACCCTGGTATTCTCCTTTATAAAACAAAACCTGTCCTAATGATATTCTACCCTTGTTCACAGGGTGAGGCATTTTTAATTGTTTTGCAATTTTTATAGCTTCCTGAGCGTGAAACTTTGCTTTTTCTAATTCAACTCGAACATAATATCTTCGTAGTTTATCATGAGCATCAAGCCTGAAAGTATCATTTTCTGCTGTAAGGGTGACTTGCTCTAAGCTGTCAAGATAGGCTTGGTCTTGAGCAAATGAAAAAAGAGAAAACAAGATACAAGTCAAAGTAAGAGCTAGTACCTTTGTTGATTGGTCAAGTGTAGAGAGCATATATATTTTAGATTTTTCTAAAAATACAATAATAATTCCTTAGGCTTAATTTTTAAACGGCAAATTTCACAAAAAGTAATGACTAAAAAATCACCCTAATAGGTGATATAACTAATATTTCTTTTATTTCAAAATTGGTATTGGAGGGTAAGCATTACATTTCTACTACATTGCAGTTTGTAATGCTAAAAAGAAAGTGGTCAGAAGAATTAGAGGAAGGGTTTTACTCATTTCATTTCCAAAATTAAAACAATTCCTTTTGAGAATTTTAAAGTTTGAGTAACTTTAAAACATGAATCAAGAGCCTCATGTTATTGGACTAGATTTCGGAACCGATTCAGTGAGAGCTGTTTTGGTCAATGCTGAAAATGGAAAAACAATCGCTAGCCATGTTCATTGGTATGAGCGATGGAAAGTAGGGGAATATTGCAATTCAACGATTAATCAATATCGGCAACATCCACTCGATCATTTAGAAGGAATTGAAGCAACGATTTGTTCTGTTATGGAGCAGTCCAAAGTTTCGCCAAATGATGTAAAGGGGATTTGCGTAGACACTACCGGTTCATCACCTATTGCGGTGGATGAAGTTGGACAACCATTATGTTTTAAAGATGGTTTTGAAAATAATCCAAACGCAATGATGGTATTGTGGAAAGATCACTCTGCAATTAAAGAGGCTGAAGAGATCAACTTATTGGCTCGTACTTGGGGAGGAAAAGATTTTACAAAATACGAAGGAGGAATCTATTCTTCCGAATGGTTTTGGGCAAAAATCCTTCATGTGATTAGAAAGGATGAACAGGTCAGAAAAGAAGCTTACAGTTGGATGGAGCACTGCGATTTGATGACCTATCTTTTAATTGGAGAAACCGATTTGAAAAGTTTTAAAAGAAGCCGATGTGCTGCTGGTCATAAAGCCATGTGGCATCCTAAATGGAATGGCTTACCTGAAGATGATTTTTTAAAAGAATTGCATCCAGATTTTCCAGATTTAAAAAGTAGATTGTACGAAGAAACCTTCACTTCTGATCAAGTTGCTGGAAAGTTGTCATCAACTTGGGCCGCAAAATTAGGACTATCAGAAGATACGATCATAGCCGTTGGAACGTTTGACGCACATGCTGGAGCAGTCGGAGCGGAGGTGAAGGAAAACACTTTGGTAAGGGTGATGGGTACATCTACTTGTGATATCATTGTGTCGACACCTGCTGTAATTGGAGACAAAACAGTGAAAGGAATTTGTGGTCAAGTCGATGGCTCCGTCATTCCAGGAATGATTGGTCTAGAAGCAGGACAATCTGCTTTTGGTGATTTGTTAGCTTGGTTTAAAGACGTACTTTGTTGGCCACTGGATCATTTATTAGTTGATAATTCTTCTTTTTCAAAAGAAGATATAGGAAAGGCGAAAGATCAAATGATCGATAAATTATCAGAGCAAGCAGCAGCAATTTCAATTGCGGAAAGTATGCCCATTGCTATGGATTGGATCAATGGACGAAGAACCCCAGATGCTGATCAAAATCTAAAAGCTGGCATCATTAATTTAAACCTTGGAACCAAAGCACCAGCGATTTTCAGAGCTTTGGTAGAATCCATTTGTTTCGGTTCGAAAATGATTGTCGAACGTTTCGAAGAAGAAGGTGTAAAAATAAATGCGGTAGTAGGTATCGGAGGAGTCGCTAAAAAATCTCCATTCATTATGCAGACTTTGGCTGATGTTTTGGATCGCCCTATTCAAATCACAAACGCAGAACAAGCTCCAGCTTTAGGTGCTGCCATGTATGCGGCCACGGCTGCTGGAATTTATGAAAATCTAAATCAAGCAATAAATGCTATGGGCAACGGTTTCGAAAAAACGTACCATCCTCAAACCGAAAATGTTGAATATTATAATAAGCAATTTCAAAAATATAAAGCACTAGGGGCTTTTGTTGAGGGAGGTTTTTAGTAGATGATGATGGAGATTCTTTTTTATTTTAAAACACAAATATGTCAAAATACCATAGTCTAAAACAGTCTTGCTACGAAGCAAATATGCAATTGCCAAAACTTGATTTAGTGATTTATACTTTTGGTAATGTAAGTGAAGCAGACAGAGATCTTGGCGTATTTGCAATCAAACCAAGTGGTGTTCCGTACGAGGAATTAAAAGTAAAAGATATGGTTATCATGGATTTTGAAAACAAGATCATCGAGGGAGAAATGCGGCCATCATCCGATACACAAACCCATGCATTTTTATACAAAACTTGGGATAATATTGGAGGGATTTGCCATACTCATTCTACCTATTCTGTTTCATGGGCCCAAGCCCAAAAAGACATTCCGATAATGGGAACCACTCATGCCGATTACTTGACACAAGACATACCCTGTGCAGCACCAATGTCAGATGAATTAATTGAAGGAAATTACGAATACAATACAGGATTGCAAATAGAAGAATGCTTTAAAAAGAGAAATTTAGATCCCAAGGAAGTTGAAATGATATTGATTGGAAATCATGGGCCATTCACTTGGGGAAAGGATGCAAAAAAAGCAGTTTTTAATTCCAAATTATTAGAGGAATTAGCAAAGATGGCTTACCTTGCCTTACAAATAAACCCGCAGGCTCCAAGATTAAAAGATGCTTTAATAAAAAAGCATTACGATCGAAAAAATGGAGCAAATGCATATTACGGACAAGAATGAAAGGGATAATTTTTGACATGGATGGTACGATGGTGGACAATATGATGATTCACCATAGAGCTTGGCAACGAAAACTAAAAGAGCTAGGGCTCGATTGGTCGATCGAAGAAGTACACCAAAAAGTACATGGTGTAAATGTAGAGATTTTGGAAAGAATTTTTGGAGATAAATATTCATCAGAAGAACGTATTCAGATCTCACAAGAAAAAGAAATTGAATACCGTAGAATCTATAAGCCAGAGTTAAAACTCATCGATGGATTACCTGTGGTTTTGGATCAAATTCGAGATTTGAAAATTCCTTTAGCAATAGGGTCAGCGGCTCCGCCAGATAATGTAAATTTCGTTTTAGATCATCTAGATTTAAGGCATTATTTCGATCCCATTTTGCATTCGGATAGCGTCACTCATGGCAAACCTCATCCGGAGATTTACGAAAAAATATGTGACCAATTGAGCTTAACTCCAAGGGATTGTCTTGTTTTTGAGGATACACCAACTGGAGCAAAAGCTGCGGCCAATGCAGGTTGTGAAATGATTATAGTGACTACTACTCATCAAGAAGCTGAATTTTCAGCGATTCCTGGAGTCCGGAAATTTATTCGGAATTATACAGATTTGAATTTTGAGAAAGATGTTTTAAAAGGCTAGGGGAGTGAAAAGAAATGCCACCAATTTATATGAATTGGTGGCATTTCTTTAAACCCTTTTCGAATCTAGGTCTTTAATAAGATCAGCGTTTTTTATTTGAAATAACTAAATTCAATTTGATTATATATTCTTTCAATTAGCACCTCTGCTATTTCTCTTTCACTTAAAAATTGTTCTGATACATAACTAAAGTATTCATTCGGAATTGCCCTTCTGTCACCTTGGGTTTTGATCTCTGTCGATTTCAAATCTATTTGTTCATTAAAAATCTTGTTTACTAAATCGCAATGATTAGAATTAGAATTTGCATTTATCTGAACATCCCACCTTGCTATTTTTATCGTTGTACTTTGTATTACCGTTCCTGAAACTGTTTCTATGACAGGTTCTTCTCTTGTACTATCTCCATTCCTGACCGTTCTGTAACCTGTAGTAACTTGTTTTCGGAAATTTTGGGATTGTCGTTTAAAATCATCAACAATTGAAAGCGGAGCAAAATTTATTTCAATATTGCAATCAATAGAATTTAATTTTTCCGATTCAAACGTTATCTTTTTAAGACCTCGATTAGTTGAAGATATTTTTCTGAATTCTTCTTTTATTAATGTTCTGTATTTTGCATTTGCTGCAGAGATTGTTACATTATAATGAAGCCTTGAAAAATTCAAACTCTGATCAATAAGTGAGTCAAGTTTTTCGTTTGTTAATCCAGCATTTGATGATTTTTTTAACAGCTGATAAGCTCTTTTTGATTTTGTTTTATCATTCTCAACAAGGGCTTCATTTAATTTCCTTTGCCCCGTTTCAAATAATTCATTTTGAAATTCATTTTTAAATGTTGTAAATTTTGAATGAAGTGTTTTATGTTTTTCTTTTGAGGGAGAATCTAAATAGGCAAGTGCTGCTCCATATTTTTTGTTTAATCCATTTCTAATATCGAACTCAGCTTCTTTTTTTTCAAATGGATCTTGAGAAGAAAGGGTATCTAATTTGGTCAATTCCAAATCTGTAAACCTAAGCAAAGAGGAGTTTAATAATTGTTTTGCCTTTTCATTATTTCTGCCTTTTTGCATTTTTTTTAATGAACTATTAAACTGATCTTCAGGACTTGAATTGCTAAGTTGATTGGTGCTGCTACAATGTGAAATGACTAAAAATAAAGTAAGGACTAGGATAAAACTTTCAGGGTTTGATCGCATGATAATTATTGATTTTCGTTTTGTTATTTGTTGAGTATAGTGGGTATAGTGATTAATATTAATGGACAGCTACCGCTATTTTTGAATCTGCTGTTCCATAATAAAGGAGCCATTTGCTTTGGAACTTGACTAAGCCTTCGACAAAACAAACTTCGTTGACTTCACCGATTTTCTCGTAATCTTTATCAGGATGTATGAAGTATTTTTCTGTTCGATCAATTAACTTATAAGGTTCGTCTTTATCAAAAAGTGCTTGACCAGCAGCGTAGGTAAATTTAGGTAAATTTGAGTCATTGAAATTAGCAGCATTGCTTCCGTTGTATATTAATAAAATTCCTTGCTCTTTATATAAAGCAAAAGGCCCCGGTTCAACAAGCCGACTATCAAAATACCCGTTTCGAGGATGCAGGACGGATATCATTTTATTGTTTTCTTTATTTTTACAAACCTCCCAATTTATCAAATCTTCTGAAGTAGCCATAAATAAATTAGTGTCTCCAAAATACATCCAATACTTTCCATCTATTTTTTTAGCGACATTTTTACTCCCTTTTAATGTTACTACAATAGCTCCAGATTTTGACCAATGGTCTTTATATTTCTCCTCTTTCAAGACCAGTCCATGTTTCGTCCATGTTGTTAAATCTTTAGAGGAAGCAACAGCTAGTCGAGCAGTTTTTCCATCATAAGCGGTATAGGTCATGATGTAAGTTCCATCTTCGCTTTCAACGATACGTGGATCTTCAACACCGTCAAAATAACAGGTTTTACAATCTTCTAATTTGGATTCATTGTTCATCTTCTTATAATTCCATTCATATTTTTTCATAGAATCGTTGTCAGGATAAAACACAGGTTTTTCTTGTTTTTTAAAATGAAGTCCATCAGAACTAATGGCAAGTCCAATTCGAGATGTACCACTTGAATCTTGTGCTCTATAAAATAAATAAACTTCATCACCTTTTACAATCGCTGAAGGATTTAAAACATTTCTTTCTTCCCAATTTCTTTGCTCTTTTGTTATTGGGCATTCGAAATTCAGACTTTTCATTGGCCTTAAAATTGGATTGATGCTGTCGACTTTTACAAAACTGGTGAAGGCCCAAGAATTGAGATGTTCTTGAGATTGGTTCTTGTCCAATGATTCATTTTTACATCCGTAAATTAAAATTGCTAATAGAATGATCGAATAAATAGGCTTTGTCATTTTTTTGTTTTTGAATAAATTCAATAAGTAAAAGAGATGATTAAACTCTAAGGTACCTTTTTTAAAGGGAGTGTTTTTGAGATAGTTTTTCTAATAACCTAAAAGAATGAGATTTACGATAATAAAATGCTATTCTTTTATGTATTTTGAATATCTGAGTCAATACTCTTTGGTACTATGTAATTGGCTGATATTGATTTTTTATACTTCAATGGACGGTTCCCGACAATTTCAATAATAAACCTAAAATTCGAATAGGGGATGTTTAATTTCGAACCGACTTATTTAAAAATACTGTTCTCATTTTATAATAATGAAGAACACATTAAGTGATAGGATAAAACTTTAAGGTCAAAAATAAATGAATCATGATGAAGAAATTAATATTAGTATTGACTTTTGCTGTTGGAATATTTATATGCGGACAGGCCCAAAGTGTTACTCAGCAAATTGATAATATAGAAGTGACAGGTACAACTGCAAAGTTTCTAGGAAAATCTAAACAAATTAGGGACTTAGCTCAAAAACCATCCACGACTAAAGAGAAAAAAGCGGCATCTCGAAGACTTAAAAAAGTACCTGATAATTTTAAAGGTAGAAAGCCTGGTGGGAAATCTGTTCATGCGGATTTAGAACATCAAGGGCCAGATCCTATCCGACAAACTGGCTTCAATACATCAAGAAGTTTGGACGCAACGGGAGTAGAACCATTGGTAAATGTTGAAGGTCTAGGCGGTTTCGGTGCACCTCATGATCCAACTGGTGATGTTAGTAATGAATATTTTGTTCAAGCAATAAACGTAACAACTGTTGGTGTTTATGACTTAGAAGGAAACTTAGTTCAATCATTTGCGATGAACACTTTATGGACAGAATTTGGTTCGCAATCAGCAGGTGATCCAATCGTTTTATATGATGAAAATGCAGATAAATGGGTGATTACAGAATTTACTGATCCTGCTAATTTATTGATTGCAGTGAGTGAAACAAATGATCCATTAGGTGCATATAATGCTTACTCCTTTTCAACACCTAATTTTCCTGATTATCCAAAATATTCCATCACACCAGAAGCTTTAGTGGTAACAACAAATGAAGAAGGTGCTGGGACTTTACACCAATACTTTTTAGATATCCAAGCCTTATACGCAGGAGAAGATAACGTCAGTATGATTCGTGTTGCGGTAAATGGAAATAATGGAACAGAAGCTGGTTTTTATGTAACGACACCAGCGGATTGGAATGGGACCAATATGCCTTATGATAATCGGCCAATAACTGTAGCTATAAATGATAGCTCATGGCCAGGTGGACCAGCTCAGGATCAGATTGAAATTTATGCCTTTAATCTTGATTTTGATACGCCAAATAATACAACCGTTGATCAAACTTCGATACTCACAACACCTTTCGATTCTTATCCTTGTTCTGCTACTGGAGTTGGTTTTGCTTGTGCCCCTCAATTAGGTGGCAATGGATTAGATGCAATTCCAGAAGTGATTATGAATATTCCACACCTTAGAAATTTTGGAACTCATGAATCAATGGTTTTTAATTTTATCACCGATGCAACAGATGGCCAGAATGTTTCTGGAATTAGATGGGTTGAATTAAGGCGAACAGCCACCACAGATTGGGAACTTTACCAGGAAGGAACTTTTGCACCTAACGATGGATTTGATCGATATATGGGATCCATTGCAATGGATGGAAACGGTGCTATTGGGATGGCTTATAATATCTCAAGTGCTGATTCTTACGTTGGGATTCGTTTTACAGGAAGATATGAGACCGATCCATTGGGAGAAATGACAGTGGAAGAAGTTAACGTCATTGATGGAGGTTCTACCATTAATTCTGGAGGTCGATTTGGTGATTACTCACAACTTTCTGTTTCTCCATTAGGAGATAATAAATTTTGGTTCACGACAGAATATGCAGGTGCAAATGATGTGGAGACCAGAATTGTTGCTTTCCAATTGACCAAAGATACTTTTGATTTAGCAGCACGTTCTGTTATTGAACCAATGACCTCAGATGCACTTGGAGCCAATGAATTAGTAACCGCTAATTTTACAAATACAGGTTTGAATGCTATGATTGATTTCGAATTAGGATTGATCGTAGATGATAATTTAATTGCCACCACGATGATTGCAAATTCTTTAGAACCAGATTCTTCTTTGACCTACCAATTTACGACTCCGATAGACATGTCAGCTGCAGGTGATTATGAAGTGAAGATTTATGTGAATCACCCAATCGATGAAAATTCTAATAACGATACATTATCCGTTGTGATTTCTAAATTGATTTCAATCAACGGATCACTTCATGGTGAAGCAAGTGCAAATAGTTGCGAAGAATTGATTCCAACAACACTTACTTTGACCAATGCTGGTTTTGCGGATATCACAAATGCGACGATCCAAGTTACAGTCAACGGGATGATTGTGGATACCATTGATTATTCTGGAACCATACCTTTTACAGAAGAGGATCAAATTACTTATTTGGTAGGAACCGGAATTATGGATGGAATCAATATTATAGAATTTTCTATCCTTACAATTAATGGAATTACGGATGATGTAACAGCCGACAACTCTTCAAGTGTTGAAGTGGAAGTAATGAACCAAGGAGAATTTGTAACGCTAGTTTTTACAACTGATCAATACCCTGAAGAATCTGGATGGAGCATCACGAATGAGCAAGGACAAAATATTGCTTCTGGTGGATTTAGCGAAGAAGAAACTACAATTAGTCAAATCATTTGTTTGAATGTCGATGATTGTTACACTTTGACTGTGACAGATTCTTATGGAGATGGTATTTGTTGTGGTTTTGGAGATGGAAGTTTTCAGATATTTAATAATGAAGGGGAAGAACTTATAAATAATAATGGAAATTTTGGATCAGAGGCTGTTGAAGAGTTTTGCCCATCAGGAGCTTGCGTATTGACTGCTGATGTTGTTATTGAAAACGCTACCGGAGAAACAGTTGCAGATGGAAGTATCATGATTACTGCTTCAAATGGCATGGGACCATTTCAATACAGTATTGATGGAGGAGCAACTTATCAAAATGAACCTCTTTTTGAAAATCTTATCCCAGGTTTTTATGAGGTTTCAGTGCTTGCTGCAAATGGAGTTTGTGATTACACTGAATCTGTAACCGTTAATTTTGTAACTGGTGTCCATGTTGTAAATGATCAAAATGTTGTTGTAAAAGTGATGCCTAATCCAACGGAAGGCGTTTTCAAAGTGATCGTTTCAAACCTTCAGATAAGCGACCCTTTATTAAATTTTGAAATCTTTGACATCAACGGAAGATTGATTCAAACAAGGACAATTGGAAAATACAATGATGATTATGTAGGTACACTTTCTCTCTTTGATTACCCAAGTGGCAATTATTTTTTACGTATCATAAATAGTGAGGTAAGCATCCTTGAAAAAATCGTTAAAATCGACTAAATAAATATTAGGTTTAAAATTTAGTGTTTCATATAGCACCCTTGGTCGGTTCAAACCGCCAAGGGTGTTTTTATATTTAAATTAATCCAGCCTTTTCTTTTGTACCACACATGCCCATCTTCACAAATCATATAGCTTCAATTATCAATTTTTCCAAAGAAATCATATATTGAGTGAGTTCAGAATAAAAATGAAAAGAAGATCACCATATTATGAAGATAGGAATGAATATGTTGCTGTGGACCAATCACGTCACCGAACAGCATTACCCGATTATTGAGCAAATAAAAACCAAAGGATTTGACGGAATAGAGGTTCCTCTCGGAGATGGAGATCTCACTCATTATACCAAAATAGGAAATCATCTTTCAGATATGGAACTTGGACTTACTTGTGTCACTTCATTGTTGGAAGAAACGAACATCGCAAGTCCAAATCCAGCTATTCGCCAAGCAGGTCTTGATCGTCTAAAATGGGCAATTGACATGGCACAAGGTGCAGGCGCTGAATTAATTTGTGGCCCTTTTCATTCCGCATTTGCTTATTTCACAAGAAAACCTCCGACAATAGATGAAGTAAAATGGAGTATTGAAATGCTTCAAAAAGCAGGTGACTATGCTCGTCAGGCAAACATCATTCTTGCACCTGAAGCACTGAACCGATTCGAATGTTATCTGGTGAATACCATGGCTGGATTGAAAGAATTATTGGACCAAGTAAATCACCCAAATGTCGGAGCGATCTACGATACGCATCATGCGAGCATCGAAGAAAAAAGTCAAAAGGAAGCCATTCAAACCATTGCTCCACATCTAAAACATGTTCACATCAGCGAAAATGATCGAGGGACTCCGGGCAAAGGTCAAATCAATTTTGATGAAGTTTTTAATACTTTAAAAAATGTATCCTATGATGGTTGGATAACCATTGAAGCATTCAGTACGATAATCCCAGAGTTTGCAAATGCGATAAATGTATGGCGAAATTTTTCGCCAGCAGATGAGATTTACCAAGAAGGATTTGATTTTGTAAAACAAAAATGGATAGAAGCCTAGACTTCCTTTTATTTATGAATGAGTGAAAACGAATGACAGAAACTTTAAAACAAGAAATAATAAAATCTCTAACATTGTTAGATAGTTGGAAAGGAAAACAAATCACAATCATCGATAGAATTTCGACTATAAAAGACAATTTTGACAGACACTTTACGACTACCTCAGAATTTATTCTCGAATTGGAAAACTTTGGCGTAAGAACTAGTGGTGCAATTGCACGAATTGAAGGTAGCGAAATAGTTTTTCAATTTAGGACCGGGAATATTAAAACGATTTCACAAAGGGAGAACAAGATTGTTTTTGATATTAAAATTAAGGAATCTATTTTTAGAAAAATTGAAATAGAGATCAAAAATCCTGAATAATGAAAAAACCAAAATTCTCCATAGGCAGTTGGGCATTTTCTTTCGGCCCATTTGAAGACAATCCCTGGTCTTTTGAAGCATTTTTAAAATACGCTTCGGAAGTAGGATATGACGGAATAGAAATCAATGGGTTTCATCCGCATCCGCATCCTGATGTCTACGATACTTCGGAAAAATGTGATGAATTAAAAAAAGAAATAGCAGGTTATGGTCTTGGAATCTCGGGATATGCGCCAGACTTTCGAGAGGTACCTGCAGCAGAAGTTCCGCTTGCGGATCATCTAAAAGCTATTGATAAATCTTTGGCTTTTTGTAATAATATGGAGATTGAAACGCTACGAGTAGATACCATCAGTCCACCTGATCATCTGGGAAAAGAGGAATATAAAATCCGATTTGATCGCTTAGCGAATACCTGGAATAAAGCTGCCGAAGCTTGCGATCAATCAGGTGTTGCTTTGGTATGGGAATTTGAACCAGGTTTTTGGCTCAACAAACCAAGCGAAGTATTGGCGATCGTGGAGGCAGTAAATCATTCGAATTTCAAAGTCCTTTTTGATACCAGCCATGCTTATATGTGTGCAGTCGTAGGAGCGAGGCAGACCGGAGAAAAGGAAGTTTTAGAAGGAGGAGTAGTTGAATTTGCAAAACAATTAAAAAACCATATTGGTCATTTTCATTTGATCGATTCCGATGGCACTTTGCATAATGATGAAACCAGTACCCACTCACCTTTTGGTACAGGGAAGATTGATTTTGTAAAAGTAATTTCAGCCATAAAAGAAGAAGTAGAACCGCTTCCTTGGTGGTGTTTTGATTTTTGCTTTTGTCCGACGACAGAAGTTGATGCTAAAAAAGCAATCCCTTTTGTAGAAAATGTCATCAAGCAAATTTGATCTAATCTCAGGAAAAATAACAAAGTAAAATCACTACTATGAGCCATTACGCCAATTCAAATGGAACGAAAATTTACTACGAGATCAGAGGTGAAGGAGAACCGCTCTTGCTTATTATGGGATTCGGAGCAGATGGTAGTGTTTGGGAAAAACATGTCCAAGCTTATGAACAATATTTTCAATGTTTCCTCATCGACAATCGTGGAGTTGGAAAGTCAGATCAACCTAAAGGTCCATACACTTCGACGATGATGGCGGAAGATGTTGTCGCAGTAATGGATCATGCAGGAATATCAACAGCTAGAGTAGCTGGAATTTCAATGGGAGGAGCAATTGCTCAAACACTAGCGCTCGACTATCCTGATCGAATAAGTAGCATCGCATTAATCAGTACTTGGCCAAGGTTTAATAATTATGCAAAAACAGTCTACGAAAATTTAAAAAAACTAAGAGTAACAAGCAAGCCCGAAGACTTTATGGAATTGCTACAACTTTGGATTTTTGCTCCACCGTTTTATGAAAATGGAATGAATGATCTTAAAGAAGGTCAAAGCGGAGCTGCGACTAATCCAAATCCTCAAAGCCAAAATGGTTTCGAAGGACAGTTAGATGCTTGCATTCATCATGATTCGGTAGATCGACTTTCTGAACTAAAAATACCAACGCTCATTACTGTTGGAGATATGGACATCTTTACGCCACCAGCGTTCTCAGAGATGCTTCACGAAGAAATTGAAAACTCTGTTTACATCAATTTCCCAAACGGTGGCCATGTTCATCATTGGGAAGATCTTGAAAGATTTAATATCATCACCACCGAATTTTTCCTTGATCCAACAAGCTTTATAAAAAATACTAAAGGAAGTTAAAATTATTCCTCGGTTAACTGAGAATGACAACCCGAAGACTTCCGTGAAAATCCGTATCCAATAAAATGAAAACAAAAATAAGATCAGCCGTCGAAACCTACAGTTGGGAAATGTCTCAAACTTCATACAAAGGCAAGCTTGAACATATTATGAAAGTAGCTCAGCAAGCAGGTTTCAAAGGGATCGAAATAGAAACCAGTTTCTTTGGTGAATTCGAAGATCCCTTAAAAATGAAAGACACCTTGGCGAAATACAACCTGGAATTGGCTGTGTTATGCCATGTCGAAGATTGGCGAAATCCAAAAGAAACAATCGAAGAAAAAGTAAACGCTGACAAATGGATGAAATTTCTTGCTCATTTTCCGGAGACGATTTACCTTCCAGTTCAGATGCCTGGAATGGATCGACAGCATCTAAACGAAAGGCAAGAGAATCTCATAAATTGTGTCAATGCCTTAGCGCAAAGGGCAAGTGACCAAGGCATCATTTGTTCCTATCATCCGAATTCACCAGAAGGCTCTGTTTTTCGAACGGAGGAAGATTATAAAATCCTATTGAATGGTCTAAATAATGATTGGATTGGGTACACTCCAGACCTTGGACACATTGCTAAAGGAGGAATGGATCCGATGGCAATCGTAAAAGAATATCGGAGTTTGATCAACCTCATTCATTACAAAGATATGTTTGCAGATGGAAGCTGGGCTGCAACAGGAGAAGGAGAAATAGACTTTGTAGGAATAACTAAGTATCTTGTTGATTCTGATTATGAAGGTTGGATCGTCATGGAAGATGAATGCGATGCATGTATTACCGATCCCGATGGCGTCACACTCGCTGATGGTCAGTATATTCAAAAAGAAATTAATTCCCTTTTGCTATGAGCTTTTTAAAAAAACTATTTGGTAATGAAGATAAGCCAATAAAATCGTATAAGGATTTTTGGGGATGGTTTGTAAAAAATGAAAACGAATTTTTTAAAGTTGTAAAATTTCGAAAAAATATAGAGGATGATTTTTTTAATAAAATAACTCCCAAATTAAATGAAATAAAAAAGGGCTATTACTTCTTAACTGGAATGGATGATGAGAATACCGTAGAGTTGGTTTTTTCAGCAGAAGGTAACGTGAAAAATATTGTTTTTGTTGAAGAGCTTGTCCATTCTGCTCCTGAAATTAATGGCTGGAAATTTACTGCATTAAAACCAGCTTTGGATATTAAAGATGTAAACATAAGAATGGCAGGTTATGATTTTAATAAAGATAATTTAAAATTCTATTCCAACGATGATCCTAATTTTCCTGATGAGATAGATTTGACTATTGTTCATCGAAATTTAAATGAGGAAAATAAATTGACCATAGAAAATGGGACTTTTATCTTTTTAGATAATTTTCTTGGAGAATTAAAGTTTACAACTTTTATTGATGAGGTTGAGGTAATTGGTTCTAAGGATGCGACTAAAGAATTAATTCCGATTGAAAAACTTTTAAGTTTCCTAAACTGGAGAGAAAAAGAATTCTTAGAAAAGTATGAAGGTATTCGGCATGACACTGATCAAGACCGTTTTTCTAGTTATGAAATGAGTAGACCAGATGGAAGAGTCAAAATCGCGATTATGAATACCACCTTGCTGAGGTGGGATAGAAAAGCTTCTCATCCTTGGATTGTGGTCTTGAGTATTGAATATATAAGTGCTGAAAACAATGGGATGCCTGATGAGCATGTTTTAAAACTTCTAAATGAAATGGAAGATGAGATTATGTTAGAACTTAAAGATTCAGAAGGATATCTAAATGTTGGCCGACAGACAGGAGACAATTCAAGAGAGATTTATTTCGCTTGCAACGATTTTCGGCTACCTTCCAAAGTATTGCATAAAATACAAGACAAATATGAAGGTAAATTAAACATGGTCTGCGATATTTACAAGGACAAATATTGGAGATTATTTAAACATTTTGTCCTCAATTAATTCATCAAAATATTTGTAATTCATAACGATTTACGGTGTACATAATTTTTTAATTACTTTTATAAAATTAGGATTTAAAATCAATTTAAAAAATAAATAATTCAATGCTAAATTTAGAAAATCAAGTCGCCATCATCACCGGAGGCGCAAGAGGAATAGGAGAAGGCATCTCCAAAGTTTTCTGTAAAGCAGGAGCTACTGTTATCATCTGGGATGTGCTAGAAATAGGTCAAGAGACTGCAAGTCAAATCAAAGCAGATGGAGGAAAAGTATCCTTCAAAAAAGTAGACATCACCAGCCGTGAACAAGTACAAAAGGCAACAGATGAAATTATGGAACAAGAAGGTAGAATCGACATCCTTATCAATAATGCAGGAGTCATCCGTGATCGATCTTTTATGAAAATGACTCAAGAAGAATGGAATACGGTGATCAATGTTAATATCAATAGTCTCTTTGTTACGACTAAAGCTGTCTTGCCTTATATGAAAGAAGCGGGTTACGGAAGAATTATTTCCGCATCTTCGATTAACGCAATGGCAGGAGCATTTGGACAAACAAACTATGCTGCGAGTAAAGCTGCTATTCAAGGATTCACTAGATCACTTTGTAGAGAAGTTGGAAAATATGGAATCACTGTAAATTGTGTTGCTCCCGGATTTATCCAATCCGATATGACCGACAGCATGCCTCCTGAAGTCATCGAAGCAGGTATCAAAATGATCCCAGTAGGCCGGATAGGAACAGCAGAAGATATGGGTAACGCTTACCTTTTTCTAGCCTCCAAAGAAGCTGGCTTCATCAGCGGGATCACCCTCCACGCCAACGGAGGAGCCTACCCAATATAGCCTAACTTTGTAGCCCTAAAAGGGCCTCAGCATCAATCACCACATAAGAACCAGGAATGAATACAAACACACAAACACCACACCACACCAAGTTCACGAACCTCACCGATATGAAGGCCTATATCGGCAAAGAAATCGGTCTTAGTGAATGGCATAGTATCAAACAAGAAGACATCAATACCTTCGCTCGAATCACGGAAGACGAACAATGGATCCATACCGATCCCGAAAAATCAAAACAATTTTCGCCATATAAAACGACAGTAGCTCACGGATTTATGGTGCTTTCCTTAGCTTCAAAGTTTGCCTACGAAACCTATAGCATTGATGACGTAGTCATGGGTTTGAATTATGGCTTGGATAAAGTTAGATTTCCAAATGCGACACCTGTTGGAGCTGAAGTGAGAGGAAGAGTGCTGTTGTTAGAATTCGAAGAAAAAGAAAAAAGTGCAAAGTATAAAATGAAAATAATCTTCGAACTAAAAGGAGAGGAGAAGCCTGCTTGTGTTGCTGAGTTTATTGCGATGGCATATGTGAAATAGTAAGGCACCATTAAAAAGAGAAATTTGTCCAAGAAAAAAAAGCGAACCAAATGATATTACAAATTATAAAATTAAAATCAAATCTTCCTGAAGAAGAACTGTTAGCCAAGGCGAAAGAAAGAGAGCCTCAGTTTAATGCTATTCCAGGTTTATTACAGAAATATTATGTAAAAACTGATCAGGTAGGACAATACGGAGGAATCTATGTTTGGGATTCTCAAGAATCACTTAAGTCTTATAGAGAATCCGACCTGGCAAAAAGTATTCCTGAGGCATATGAAATTGTTGAAGCTCCAAATATTGAAATCATGGACATTCTTTTTCAATTGAGAAAGTAGAAAACGATAACTATGCAAAGATTATTTTTTATGTCAACTATACGATCAAATACAAATGAGCAAAATGAAAAAAGAAATCATAGTTGTAGATTATAATCCAATATGGAAGGAGCAGTTTGAAGAACTCAAATCTGTGTTGATTGATTTTATAAATATTGAATCTATTAAAATTGAACATGTTGGAAGTACATCTATTTCAGGGTTAAAAGCAAAACCAATTATTGATTTGGATATCATCGTAGAACAAGATGACTTATTGACTGAAAAAGTGATTGAAAAACTAAGCCAAATAGGATATAGTCATGTAGGAGATTTAGGAGTTACAGGACGAGAAGCATTTAAAAAAAGGGATACTAAAACACCCGATACAGGTACAAATAAAGAATGGTTTGATCATCATTTATATGTTTGTCAAAAAGATAGTATAGGACTGCAAAATCATTTGAATTTCCGAGATTACATGAGGGGGCATCCAGAGAAAGTTAAGGAGTATGGAAATTTAAAAGTAGAACTTGCTAAAAAATATCCATACGATATTGATTCATACATAGATGGAAAAACAGATTTCATTCTTGATGTTTTAGATAAAACAGGAATGAAAAAAGAAGATAAGGATCAAATAGAAAATGAGAATAGATTGATATGAAAATTTTCTAACCTAGAATAATCATTTCCTGAAAATACAAATCATGAATCAATAAGTGATCAAAGAATCTTACATGGAATCAAGAATATCAGATCCTAAAAAAATACTGAACGTGAATAAAAAATTTATATTCCTTCTATCAGCAATAGTAATTTTATCCTCCGCTTGTAGGCCTGTTAATCAAGTGAAAGAAATAGAGAGTAAACAAACTGTAATAACAGATGTAACAACAGATGTAACAACAGATGTAAAAAAAGATACGGTTAGATGTTATTACTATAAAGATAATTTAGGAGGTTATTCTGAATCAGAGTCTGGCTTTGTATTGTATCAAGATGGAAATAAAAATTATTACCTTCAAAGTTTGGATGAGAGGTTGAAACGTAAGAATGAGATCATATTCGACAGTATTGGAATAAGGTCCGCATCCTTTGGATTCGGTGGGAAGGTTTCTGAAAAAATTGAAATACTAGATGATTCAAATGGACAAGTCAAAGAAATAAAAAAGTATAAGTCTCAATATGATGAGCCACTTAAATTGGAATCAATTGAAAGGTATCAATACAACAAGGGATTATTAATGTCTTTGGAATATGTAGATATTAAGCGAATAAAAACATTTACAGATTCAGTAAAAATATTAATGACCCATGAGTATGATGAAAAAGACAGAATAAATAAAACAATGATTAACCGTTTCGGAAATCAAGGAAAATATCGCAACATAGATACCGTTAACTATTTTTATAAGGGAAATTCCATTTTACCTTTCAGTGTGCAAAAGTCAGTATTTGAAGGGATAGAATTTTTTATTACTAAATTATCTGAAAATGAAATAGAATTTAAAAAAATTAATAAACAAATGTATAATGGTAATTTAGCTGTTATTAAAACTACGGAAGTTTATACATTTGACAATGCCAAAAGAGTGAAGGAGTATAAAAAAATGTCTGATATAAATGTACCTCCCGATTTAAAAGAAATTAAACATGAAAAATACATCTATACTTATTCTGATAAGGAAAATTTAAAACGTGCACCTAAATTGTTATATAATTATGGATTCCAAAATCTTGTTCCGCAGCCTAATCCCATGAGTTATTTTTTCTCCCATATTGAACTTAGCGGATACCCAGATGTTCAAATCAGAACCGATGTAGGATTTTTTACAGTTCCAAAGGTTGTAGAAGTATTAGACTCCTGGGATGGCATAAATTGGAAGCCGGAGTATAAATTTGTAACTAATTAAAAGTTACCTTTAAATGATTAAAGACTACATGCAATGTGGTATAGTAATTAGTAAGCAATGTTTTTCGATCAATAAATTGTGCTGTGTTTGTGATTGAACTCTATCCTTGTAAATTAATTTCCTGAAGATGTTCCATTCGGTTTCGTTCTAAGAAGTCATCAACCGTTTCGAAGTGTTCAAGTACTCGTTTATCCTTGAATTCGAAAACCTTTTTAGACAAACCTTGTAAGAAATCCCGATCGTGAGACACTAAGATCAAAGTGCCATCAAAAGCCAACAAGGCTTCTTTTAAAACATCTTTCGATTTAATGTCCAAGTGATTCGTCGGCTCATCAAGAATCAAAAAGTTTACAGGTTCCAATAGTAATTTTACCATGGCCAATCTAGTCCGTTCTCCTCCGGAAAGTACCGAAACCTTCTTGTCAATATCATCCCCGCTGAACATAAATCTCCCAAGAATATTTTTCAACTGCATCCGGATATCTCCCTTAGCGACTTCATCCACCGTTTGGAAAACAGTCAAATCAGGATCAAGCAAGGAAGCCTGGTTTTGAGCAAAATAACCGATCTCTACATTATGCCCCAATTTACATTCTCCTTCAAATTCTATCTCACTCATGATCGCTTTAATCATCGTAGATTTACCTTCACCATTTCGACCAACGAAAGAAACTTTCTCACCACGTTCGATCGTCATATTTGCTCCATTAAAAACGACATGATCTCCATAGCTTTTTGATAGATCTTTCGCAATCACCGGGTAATCACCTGAACGTCGACATGCTGGAAATCTTAATTTCAAAGAAGAATTATCGATCTCATCTACTTCAATAATTTCCATCTTTTCGAGCATCCTTTCGACCGAACTTACCTGATTCGTTTTAGAAAAAGTTCCTTTAAAACGCTCGATAAATCTTTTGTGTTCAGCTATTTGTTTTTGTTGTTCTTTAAAAGCCTTTTGCTGATGTGCTCGACGATCTTCTCGCAATTGTAGATAATGAGAATAATTAGCTTTGTAATCATAAATTCTTCCCATCGTCACTTCAATCGTTCGATTCGTAATGTTGTCAATGAAAGCCTTGTCATGCGAAATCACTAAAACCGCTTTCGCTTTATTGACTAAAAAATCTTCCAGCCAAATCACCGACTCAATATCAATATGATTCGTAGGCTCATCCAGTAATATCAAATCTGGTTTTTGTAATAATATCTTTGCCAGCTCAATCCGCATTCGCCAACCACCACTAAATTCAGAAGTTGGTCTATGAAAATCCTCTCGTTTAAATCCTAAACCTAATAAAGTTTTTTCAACTTCGGCATCATAATTCACATCTTCAATCGAGTAGTATATTTCCCCAAGGCTAGTCACCTTGTCAATGATTTTCATGTATTCATCAGACTCATAATCCGTTCGAGTTTCCAATTCTTTGTTTAATCGAGCCATCTCATCTCGCATCTCAAATACCTTCCCAAATGCTTTTGACGTCTCTTCAAAAACAGTACAATTGTCATCAGTTAATAAATGCTGAGGCAAATAAGCTATAACAGCTTCTTTAGGAAATTGCACATTACCCGAAGTCGGCTTATCTAAACCAGCAATGATCTTCATCATGGTCGATTTTCCAGCTCCATTTTTACCCATCAAAGCAATCTTATCCGTCTCATTGATCACAAAAGAGACATTGTTAAAAAGCGTATGGCCACTAAATTGAACGCCAATATTATCTACTGAAATCATATATTTATTATTTAAGCTGCAAAAGTAAGAATATCTATACAAATTTGCTACCTCTGCAAAAGATTAAAGTATGACTTAGCAATTACATGATCCAAGGTCTATTATAAGCAAAGCATTTATTCCTTCATTCTTAACCTGTCCTCCATATACACAAACAAGCTTTTTTGTCGAAAGATTACCTAATTATTCCATAGAAGCCCTACATTACGATCCAATACAAGAAGAGTTTACACTTTAATTCATTCTTAAAGCAAATTCTTTATTATTTTAGAAAAAACTGTCAAATGCAATTAAAAATTTCTAAGGCATTTAAGCCTACAATTCTATTCGCTTTAATCGCTTGTTTTCTGTATCAGATTGCTCCGATTCAAGCCCAAAACCACGGAAACAAATTCGAACAATTAGATCAAATGCTCGCTAGTCCAAACGAATATCGTTCAGTCGACGGAGCACCAGGACCTAAATATTGGCAACAGCAAGTTGATTATGATATCGAGTGTAGCTTGAATACGGAAGAGCAAAGATTAGACGGAAGAGAAACGATTGTTTATAAAAATCAATCCCCATCAACACTCCGTTATCTTTGGTTGCAATTGGATGAAAACCAACACGATCCTAATAGTGATAATCATTACTTTGATGCAAGTAGCATCGGTAAAGTCATGGGAGAAAGGCAATTAAAACAACTAGAGCGATGGAGAGAGTTGGATAAGTTTGGTTGTAAAATCGAAGATGTTCGTGATGGAAATGACAAGGAGTTAAAGTATACGATCAATAAAACAATGATGCGGGTTGAATTACCTCAACCGCTTGCTCCAGGTGCTTCATTTGAATTTAAAATCAAATGGCATTATTATTTGATTGATCGACCCAATTCTCCGAGTTGGGGTAGAGGAGGATATGAATATTTTGAAAAAGATGACAATTATCTTTTTACAATCGTACAATGGTTCCCAAGATTATGTGTCTACTCTGATGTCGAAGGATGGCAGAATAATCAATTCACAGGACGTGGAGAGTTTGCTTTGAACTTTGGAAATTATGTTGTAAAAATAACTGTTCCTTCTGATCAGGTGGTAGGAGCAACAGGCGAATGTTTAAACTATTCAACCGTTCTTTCCTCAGATCAAATGAAACGTTGGAACCAAGCTAAAAACTCCAAAGAACCTGTAGAAATTGTCACTTTAGACGAAGCGAAAAAAACAGAAAAATCTAAGAAAGCCAAGGATACTAAAACCTGGATTTTTAAAGCAGATGACGTTCGAGATTTTGCTTGGACAGCAAGCCGTAAATTCATTTGGGATGCGATGCCTCACTATAATGAAGATGGAAAACGAGTCATGTGTCAAAGTTTTTATGCTAAAGAGGCTTATCCAATATATAGCCGATATTCTACAAAAGCAGTCGAACATACATTAGATGTCTACTCTAAGTATTCAATTCCATATCCTTATCCATCAGCGATTTCTGTTGAAGCAGCTAATGGGATGGAATATCCAATGATTTGTTTTAACCCAGGACGTGCTGAAGAAGATGGTACCTACACTGAGCAAGCTAAGAATTCTGCAATCACGGTGATCATTCACGAAGTAGGCCATAATTATTTTCCAATGATTATCAATAGTGATGAAAGACAATGGGCATGGATGGATGAAGGCTTAACAACATTTGTTCAATATCTTGCAGAACAAGAATTTGATAATAAATATAAGTCTTGGGTTGGTGCACATCACATCACTGGATACATGAGTGCTCCGAAAGATAAGTTAGAACCGATCATGACCAATACGGAAAACATTGTTCAGTATTTTCCAAATGCCTACCTAAAACCAGCAACAGCTTTAAATATTTTGAGAGAAACAATCATGGGAAGAGAGCTTTTCGATTATGCTTTCAAAGAATATTGTCGTCGTTGGGCCTTCAAACATCCGACACCTGCTGACTTTTTTAGAACGATGGAAGATGCTTCTGGTGTTGATTTAGATTGGTTTTGGAGAGGATGGTTTTATAGTACTGATGCCGTTGATATTTCTTTAGACAGTATCAAATGGTATAAAGTAGATTTAGAAAACAATCCTGAACCCAAAGAGCAATCTTGGAATACTCCGGTAGAAAAGCAATATGATGATCTAACTCGTCAGCGAAATCGGGAAGAGGGAATAGCGTTTTCAGTAGAAGAAGATGTTAAGCTTCGAGATTTTTATACCGAATATGATCCTTTTGCGATTGGAGATACTTTGGTAGAAAACAGCATGACTTTATATGATGAAGCTTATACCAAAAAGGAGAAAAAGAAAATGTTTGGAGATAAGAATTATTACGAATTGAACTTTAGTAACAAAGGTGGTCTTGTGATGCCAGTTATCATTGAATGGACTTTCGATGATGGTACAACAGAAGTTCAAAAAGTACCTGTTGAAATTTGGAGATTGAACGAAGAAAAATTTACTAAAGTTTTTGTCAAAGACAAAGAAGTGACCGGTATCGTAATTGATCCTTATAAAGAAACGGCAGACATTGATGAGTCTAATAATAACTGGCCAGTCAAAGAAATGCCAAGTCGTTTCCAAGTGTTTAAAAAACACAAGCAAGGAAAAACACTTAATCCAATGCAGAAAGCCAAGAAGAAAAAAATCAGACCTTAGATAAGTTTTTAAGAGAATAAGTTAGTAAGTTAGCAATCTCAGCCTCTGGTTGGATTGCTAACTTATTATTTTATTAACTTGTTAAACTCGAAATGTCCTACCAAAACGAATACGACCAATCATTATCCAATCCAGTATCCTATTGGAAGAAACAAGCCAAAGCCATTGATTGGTTTAAATTTCCAGAGACCATTTTATCAAAAGACGATGACGATCTTTATCGTTGGTACAAAGGAGGCCAATTAAATACCTGCTATCTAGCACTCGATTATCATATCGAAAATGGGAGAGCCGACCAAACCGCATTAATCTACGATTCTCCAGTTACAAATACCAAGCAAAAATTTACTTATCAAGAACTCCTAACAGAAACAGCTTTATTCGCTGGAGTGCTAAAAAACCTAGGCATTGAAAAAGGGGATCGAGTCATCATTTATATGCCGATGATTCCTCAAGTAGTTTTTGCTATGCTAGCTTGTGCAAGACTAGGAGCTGTTCATTCAGTGGTTTTTGGAGGCTTTGCAGCTCATGAATTGGCCATCAGAATTGATGATGCAAAACCAAAAGTAATTTTAGCAGCAAGTGGAGGAATGGAAATCTCTAGAATTGTTCCTTATAAACCAATCATCGATGAAGCTCTTGAAGAAGCAAAACATGAACCAGAAGCTTGTGTCGTTTTTCAGAGAGATTTTGTAAAAGCTGAATTGAAAGAAGGTCGCGACTTTGATTGGAATGATCTACTTTTAAAAGCTCAACCTGCAAGTTATGTTTCCGTAAATGCAAGCGATCCACTTTATATTTTATACACTTCGGGGACCACCGGTCAGCCCAAAGGAATTGTCAGAGATAATGGCGGACATGCGGTAGCGATGCATTTCAGTATGAAAAATATTTATGGTATAAAACCAGGAGAAGTATATTGGGCAGCTTCTGATGTTGGTTGGGTGGTCGGACATTCTTACATCGTTTATGCACCACTGATTTACGGTTGTACTTCTGTATTGTTTGAAGGGAAACCAATAAAAACACCTGATGCTTCTACCTTTTGGAGAGTGATTAATGAATATAAAGTCAAAGTGTTTTTTACAGCACCAACCGCTTTTCGAGCCATCAAAAAAGAAGACCCCAATGGTGATCTAAAAGCAAATTATGACACTTCCTGTTTGAAGTATTTATTTCTAGCAGGAGAACGAACAGATATCGCAACTTTAGATTGGTGTAAAAAAATGCTTAACGTTCCTGTTATCGATCATTGGTGGCAAACAGAGTCTGGATTTCCCATGATTGCAAATATGACGGGGATTGAATTAGCTCCGATAAAACCAGGCTCAGCGGGGAGATCCGTTTGCGGTTTTGATATTCAAATTCTAGATGAAAACAATCAAGTTAAATCAAATAATGAAGAAGGAGCAGTTGCAATAAAATATCCTTTACCTCCAGGTTGTCTTCCAACGCTTTATCAGGATTCTGAAAGATTTAAATCTTCTTATTTAAAACAATACCCTGGGTATTACTTTTCTGGAGACGGAGGTTATAAAGACGAAGATGGATACATTTACATCACTGGCCGAATTGATGATATTATAAATGTCGCTGGCCATCGCTTATCAACTGTTGAAATGGAAGAAGTAGTCGCTTCTCATCCAGCTATTGCAGAATGTGCTGTCGTAGGAGTCGCTGATGATTTGAAAGGACAAATTCCTGTTGGGTTTTATATTTTAAAATCCGGCGTCGATAAAACGGTAGATCAAATAGAAGAAGAATTAATATTAAAAGTTAGACAAACGATTGGTCCAGTAGCTGCCTTCAAAAGAGCCGTCCGAGCAGAGCGATTACCTAAGACAAGATCAGGTAAAATTCTTCGAAAGATTATGCGAGCCATTGCTGATCAAAAAAAGTTTACACCTCCATCAACTATCGAAGATATGTCTGTCCTAGGAGAATTAGAAGTCCTTATGAAAAATCAAAAAATTGGAATGATTGGACGATGATCAGTCAAGGTAAGAATCAATATATAATTTTAATACTCAAGCCAAAAGATATTGGAATAGCCTTTTGATTTTTGCCTCAAAAAAAATGTACAGCCTTGAGTTTATTGTTTCTTTTCGTTTCAAGACAAAAAGAAAAATAATTAGTGGTTTATACAATAAGGTTAAGCCTAGATTATCTTCAATTGAATTCATTTTAAAAATCAAAATCATGAATAAATACCTATCAATGCTAATACTTCTTTTAATTATCACAACTATATCCTGCAAAAAAGAAGACCCAGAAATCAATTGTCAAGACAACATCCAGATAGAAATTCAAAGCACAACAGATGCGCCCTGCGGAACAACAAGTGGTGTCATCGAAATCAATCCAATTCCCAATATCGAATTTAGTATTGATGGTGTAAACTTCTCAGAAAGCGGAACATTCCAAAACCTAGGTCCAGGTATTTTTACGATCACGGCAATGGATCAAGATGGTTGTATGGAAACAAAAAAAGTGACTGTTTTCTCAGGAATAAGTCTAGTATCAGATGTAATGCCAGTCATTGAAACAACCTGTGCAATTTCCGCTTGCCATGTTTCAGGAGAACAAAGCCCCAATTTTTCATTAAAAGAAAACGTGATAGCCAATGCGCCAATAGTCAGAAACAAGCTTTCAGAAGAAGCCATGCCTCCAAATAACACCGCAGGTCCTGAGCTCAGTACTGCTGATCGGGATAAAATTATTTGCTGGATTGCAGAAGGTGCACTCGATAATTAATACATTTTTAAGGCATCCAAGGTTTACTTTTCGTCTTTGAAGAATAGGGTGATTTTGTTAGGTCTAAGCTTAGTAAACAAGCCTCATTTAAAGTATAAAAAAACATAATGCGTTTGGCGCAATGATTGCTATACTAAAGGCATGAAAACCCGCTTATACACTCACAAAACAAGCTATTTTACCCAGTTTGTTTTATCCTTGAATTTCCTTTTACGATTGTCAAAAGCTATAAGCTTTTGCATGCTATTCATTTTTACAAACCCTACTTTTGCTTTAGAAACTTATTTTCCAGAAGAAGACCTAGAAGAACGAGGTCAATGCTTAGGAGCTGTAACTGGTTCATATTCAATTAGTTCGGAAAATAATCTTTCACTTACAACTGGGCCTGTAAGCCTAAACTGGGCATCTTATTACGGGGAAGCGATCAACAATGTTTTTAATGATGTGGTAGTAAATGATATTGGAGATATTTATGCTTTTGGTACTTCTGTAAACCAAGGCTTTGATGCGGTATTAGCCAAGTTTGATAAAGATGGTGCATTGATTTGGACAAGGTTTTTAGGAGGGACCGATGCAGATAATAATAACCCGAATGATGTCAAGGATTATGGAAAGATTGCTTTAGATCAAGCTGGGAATGTCTATGTCACTGGTATCACAAACAGTTCAGATTTTCCAACTGAAAACGCTTTCCAATCTTCATTAGGAGGTGGTATTGATGCTTTTGTAGCGAAATATGACTCGGATGGAAATGTTTTGATGAGCTCTTACCTCGGAGGAATTGCAGATGAACAAACCGAAGGTGGTGGTGGAATCGCGGTTGATGCAATGGGGAATATTTTTATTGGAGGAAATACTAAGAGCAATAGTTTTTTTACAACAACTGGAGCTTATCAAACTAGCTATTCTGGAGGAGGTGAATCGGATATTTTTATTGTAAAAATTTCTGCTGATTTTTCTTCCGTTACAGGGACTTTTTGGGGAGATACATCTGTAGATATTTTAAAAGACCTTAGTTTGGATATCAATGGAAATGTTTGGGCCGTTGGCTATTCTGAAGAAAGCGAGATCACTTTAAATGGCCAGCAAACAGATGCTCTTGGAGATCGAGATGGTTTGATTTTAGGTTTTGATAATAATTTGAGTCAATTAGATTATGGCTCTTTTTATGGAGGTCAATTTGACGAATCCATTGAAGGAATTCAACTAGATGATTCAGGAAATATTTACATCTGTGGAAGTACTTTTAGCACTAGTGATTTTCCAATTTTAAACCCATTTCAAAATTTCTATCAAGGAGGAGAAGAAGGCTTTGTGGCAAAACTAGATGCAACTGGAGCAATTGTTTGGAGTACTTTTTTAGGTGGTGCTCAAAATGAAAGAATAGATGCAATCGGACTTGATAATAATGATAATATTTATGTAACAGGAAGTACATCGAGTGATGACTTTCCAATATTTAGAACAGCTCAAGAAACATACAATACCATCAATTGCGAACAAGATGCTTTTGTTTTTAAATTCAATAATAATGGAACTAGAGATTGGGCAACTTATTATGGAGGTTTTAGAAGAGAAGATCCAAAAGGAATTGTTATCAATGATGATAGTCAGGTTTTTATAGTTGGAAAAACAGAAAGTACAGATCTGCCTGTTTCTCCCGGAGCACATAAAACAAGCCCTTCTTTTGCAGGGATTAATGCATTTGTTTCTTCATTCGAAATAGTCTGCCCGTCAGTTCCAGTTTTAATTCATAGTACAGAAAATGGCAGGTATCATGATCAATTTTGGTGTAGTCAATCTGAGGTAGATTATCGACATCATTTTTCTGAAGATAGTTGTGCTGTACAATTGATTGGACCTCCTGGTTATTCCTCATACGCTTGGTTGAAAAATGGCAACCCAGTTAGTGGAATAAGCAGCAGGTTTTACAATATCCCAGATCCAGGATCATATGGTGCTGAATTTCAGGTGATTACTTCTAATGGGAATGGATGTGCCGATCTTTCAACTTCCGTTCCGGATAACGTTTCTTGGGTTAGACCCATGTGCGGATTTGGTGGTTCTTTTGATCAAAATGAACTCCCACATTTATCCGATATTGTAGAAGGAAAAAATAATGAAATCTATTGCGAAGGAGAATCTATCAATTACAATATAAGTGCTGAAGGATTTTGTGGAGCGGAATTCCAATGGCAAAAAGATTTTGAAGATATACCAGGTGAGACCAATTCCAATTATACGGTGACCTCCGCTGGGTGCTATCGCATTGCTATACAAAATAGTTTTACTGGATGTACGGTATATTCTGAAACAAAGAAATTCATTGTTCTGGATTCGGTGAAGCTTAATGATTACGATTCACCTTCTGCGGAAAGCTGTATTCAAAATGATACCGTTGTAGGATGTACTTCGGTTCGGTTACGAGCTCGAACGCCGCATTGTGCATCTTGTCGAAGTAGTATTAACGGACTTACTTATGCTTGGTTCAAAGATGGAGTAGCCTTTGGTAGCAATTCCTATGGATATTTTTCAACAACAGAAGATGGACGGTATCATGCGGAAGTTAGTAATGGAAATTGTACCATCATTTCTAATTTTGTAGAAGTTAGAATTCGGCCTACTGAAAATCCAGTATGGACTATGCCCACTGAAGAAAGATTATGTTTGAGAGATTTAGATAGCATGATTTTGGCCATGACACATCCCGATGCAAATGATAGTGCTGTCATTCGATTTGAGTTACCTTATCCGACAGGAGCGATTTCTAGTTATGATTCTACGACGGTTGTTTATGATGCAACAGCAGGATGTGCTAGAATTCGATTAACCACAAAAGAAGGATGTATTTCCTATAGCAATTATATAGAGTTTCACGACACCTTAAAACCTGAAATTGAAGTCGTAGGTGCTTTATGTGCGCCAGTTTATTTACGTTCAAAATCAATCTCTTCTTGTCATTTGGATAGTGTACTTTGGTATCGTGGAGATTCCTTATTAGCGGTAAATAATTATGATGCACAGTTTTATGCAACAGAGGCAGGGCCTTATGTTTTGCAAGTTAAAAATTCCTGTGGAGATTTTTATTCAGATACTTTACATTTAGCGGAAGCGATGGATCCGGCTATTGTTAGTCCAGAAGGGCCGATTTGTTTACCTGTTACATTGACTGCTGATTTTCCAAATATCTCTGGCAATACAATAGTACGATGGTACGCTCACCCAACTTATTCCTTTTGCTATCCAAATGTCAATTATCTCATTCCAAATGAGAATGATACAATGCTCATTGCAGGAGTCCCCGGATATTATATGGCCATATTGGAAGATACGATTTCAGGTTGCAAAAGTACTTGTTCTAATATAGTTGAAGTCCAAAGAAGTGTTGCCGGAGCGAGTCTAAGTCCATCTAATAATGTCTTCTTTTGTGATGGATTGGGTGCAGGAAATGTTGCTATAAATGTAACACCGACAAGTCCTTCATTTACATACCAATGGTATCGAAATAATGATCCAATTACTGGTGCGACCACTAGTTCTTATTCAACGAGTGAGGAAGGGGTTTATCGAGCTTATGTCGAAAATTCATGTGATAATTCCTTTACTCCAACGGTCAGTATTTTTACCGTCCAAAACCCAGAACTAACAATCGATCAAGCAGATACCGTTTATATTTGTGGTGTAGATTCTATTACTTTAAGCAGTTCAACGGATCAACCTTTATTGTTTCAATGGTTTAAAGATGGAGAAGAATTATTGGAAAAAGAAGACAGTATTTTAAATCTAATCGATCCTGGATTATATGAGGTTTATGGTTTAAATAATAATACCCAATGTTCTGCTTGGAGTAGAGTGGTGCAGGTTTTAAATAGTGAGATCATTAATGCTAATATAGCGATAAGTCCAGCTTGTAGTAATAGCTGCACAGGAACCTTGGATGCTACTGTTTCTGGAGGCATTCCTTTTGCAAATGGATCCTATCAATATAATTGGTCAAATGGTGCAACGACTGCTTCGATCACAAATCTTTGTCTTGGAACATATACCTTGACCGTAACAGATTTTATAGGTTGTAGTACTATCTTTTCAGAAACAATTGGAGATGGTTTTACTATAGAAATAGTTTTAGATTCTATTGATTGTAATGGGATTGATGATGCAAGTCTAAGTGTAAATACAAGTGGAGGAATTGAGCCTTTTTCTTATGATTGGGATAACGGAAGTTCCGATGCTTCTATTCAATCATTAGGAGCAGGATCTTATGAGGTAACCATTTCGGATGACCAAGGATGTACCAGAGCTGAAAATATAATTATACCAGGAGCGATTCCGTTGACCTTGGATTTGACGGCTACAGAGGTTTCTTGTTTTGGTGCTAGTGATGCAAAAATTGAGGCAGTTGCCGGAGGTGGAAAAGGGCCATATGAAATGACATGGAATACTACTGTCGATCTCAATATTGAAAATTTATCATCAGGTATTTACCAGGTCACTTTGACTGATCAAAAAGGATGTACACTTGAAGAAAGTATTGAAATTTTTCAACCAGAAGCCTTAATAGCTGAAATCAGTATACTCGATAGTTTACAATGCTATGGGGATTCGATCGCTCAAATAGAATGTATTCCGACGGGTGGAATTGCTCCATATGAATACCTTTGGAGTACTTCAGAAACGGATGTGAAAATAACGGATTTGCCTTCAGGAAATTATCAATTGACGGTGACTGATTCAAAAGATTGTTCTTTTACAACAGATGTAATTATTCCAGAAATTCCAGCCTTAGAATTTTCTTTCGATCAAGTCGAAAATGTAAATTGTAATGGCGGTTCAGATGGTTCATTGACAACAATTACAAATGGAGGAGTAAGTCCTTATACTTACCTTTGGAATAACGGAGATACAAATGCTCAGATACAAAATCTAACTGAAGGTAATTACGAAGTCACGGTTACCGATGCCAATAATTGTGTTCAAATAATCACCCAAACAATCACTGAATTTAATTTAATGACTCTTCAGTTGGAGATGGAGCCAGTGAATTGTAATGGAGCTACTGACGGAGTTATTTCTGTTTTGGTAGAAGGTGGAAATCCACCTTATATTCAGAATTGGGATCAGGGAGTTGATCTTGATATGCTAGGTGCTGGCTGGTACAATTTGACAGTGACAGATCAAAATGGTTGCGAACTGATGGATAGTATTGAAGTGACTGAACCGACTATCTTGGAATTGAATTTAGAAATTTTGGATAGTCTAAAATGCTTTGGAGATCAAACAGCGAAGATTCAAGTCACTGTCCAGGGCGGTATTGAACCATATGGTTTCAATTGGAACAATGGAGCTGAAGAATCAAATTTGGAAGGATTAGCTGCTGGTTTTTATGTGTTGACAGTAACGGATCAAAACGGTTGTTTTGATGTCATTAGTGTTGAAATACCAGAAGTGCCTGAGCTTGTTTTAGAAGTTGTTCAAACCAATGCGGTTTCTTGCTGGGAAGCTTTTGATGGCAGTGTTGAATTGTCAGCAACAGGCGGAACTGGATCGTATGCCTATGTTTTAGATAACATTGTTCAAAGTACCGATGGTATTTTTGGAACACTTGAATCTGGAACTTATTCATTGTATGTGACTGATGGAAATAATTGTTCAAGTGCAGCTGTTGATGTATTTATTGAAACTCCAGAAGTTTTAAATGCGACATACGCTATAACCGAAGTTGTTTGCCCAGCGACAGCAACTGGTCATGCAGAGATTTTAGTCTCAGGAGGAACCGGCCCCTATGTTTATGAATGGAATAATAGCTTGACAGATTCTTTTTCAAATACTTTAATGGCTGGTATTTATACCGTAAGTATTACCGATAATAATAATTGTTTTACCAGCATCGAATTTGAAATTATCAGTCCTGATCCAATGTTTACTTCTACCGAAGTAATTGATAATTCTTGTTTTGGCGTTCTAGATGGGATGATTGAAATTTATGGAACACAAGGAGGAGTTGGACCTTATAAATATTTTTTAAATGGTGCCCCTTTAGATTCAAATGCTCTTGCTTTTAGAAACTTACATGAAGGAGTTTATGAATTAAAAACCGTTGATGCGAATGGTTGTATTGTCATTGACGAACTAGATGTACAGATGCCTGAAGAAATGTTTGTAGACCTAGGTGAAGACCAAACACTTATCTTTGGAGAATCAACAAGTATGGAAGCTATGCTAACCAATGGTCAAGAGCCTTTTAGTTATTCCTGGTCGCCGGAAAGATTTCTAAGTTGTGAGGATGGAGTAGATTTAATAAATTGTAATGATGCAATATTAGAAATTCCGCAAAATACATTGTCTTATGCACTTACTGTAACTGATGACTTTGGTTGTACAGCAAGTGATGAAATCATGATTCGCGTTACGCGGAATCAAGACCAGATATTTATGCCTAATGTCTTTACTCCAAATGAAGATGGCGAAAATGATTTTCTATTTGTTCAATCACATCAGATGATCAAAGAGATTGAAAGTTTCCGAATTTATAATCGATGGGGTGCTTTGGTTTTTAGTCAATTGAATTTCATTCCCAACAATGAATCCATTGGATGGAATGGAATGGTCAATGGACAAAAAGCTTCCATAGGAACTTATGTTTTTGTTATTAAATACAAGGACGTAAGCGGCACTTTTGCAGCCTTTAGTGGAGAGGTAACCTTAGTGAGGTGATCAAAACTTTGTAAAGCATAAAACATTTAATTTGCATGGATTTAAATCTGCAAATGGAACTTTGCTGATGGCATTAATTTTGGAACACAAGTATAGTCAACCTTTTATAAAGAAATTGAGACTTGAAAATAAGTATTAAATAAGCTTCAAAATATTTAATATATTTGAGCCAATAACAAACAAAAAAGCATGATTAGAATTATTACCCTAGCAGTTATCCTTGGTTGTTCTTTTATCATTTTTAAAGCATTCATGGCTTTTATTAATAGGAATGTCTGTTCCAATTGTGATGGTCAAGGATATTGGGAAGGTGTAAGAGGTGAAAAAAACAATTGCAAAATGTGCAGTGGAACAGGTAAGAAAAAATAGAAGAACTTACCTAATAAAAGAACTTAGATCCTGTTTCAATTTCTTTATGAAACTTTAAATTACCTCTCAGTTTATTTACCGCATTTCCCATCCACATTCTGTGGAATACTTCATTCTTATCTGATTTTCAATAGATTAACAAAATATGGAGCACTGTTACGTGTCAAAATATAATTCTGTATATTAAAGATATTGAAAAATTATACTAATTGATTTGGTCGTATTGTATTATTTAATTATAATTGGTGTAAGAAGAACACTTATCTGAAAAGAGCTTCTTAACCAGGTTTCAAGTATTTTGTTTAAAATACTATTAGGCAAAGCGCATAAACCAATTAGATGAGACTCAGCGATGGAAAATATAGCATTTCATCACCAAATCATGAAATCGCCCTTTACCTGAAATTAACAGACAAAATCTATTATGCAGTTGATTTTAATGGTGAAAATATTCTTTGGTATTCTCCTATTTCAATGTCCCTTGTTAATGGATTGACATTAGGAGAAAATCCGATTGTGAAATCTGTGGATACTCAGTCTGTTGATCAGTCTATCAAAACAGTATGGGGAATAAGATCCGAAATTTCAGAACAGTATGAAGAAATCGTTTTAAATTTTGAAGAAAATTATTGCCTAGTTTTTAGAGTTTATAATGATGGAGTTGCTTATCGTTTTAAAACAAATTTTGATGGTAAAATTAAAATCATCAACGAAGAAGTAGCTTACCGCTTTTCAAAAGACATGAATTTGTTAGCTCATGTTGTTGGTGATTTTCAAACTTCCTATGAAAAACTCTATACATCTTACAAGGTTTCTGAAGTTGTTGAAAAAGAATTCATCAGTCTTCCATTATTGGTGAATGAAGAGAATGTAAAAATAGTCATCACTGAGTCTGATGTTTTTGATTATCCGGGAATGTATATCAAACGTATTGGAAATAATAACCGATTTGATTTACAAGGTCTGTTTCCTGCGTTTCCAAAAAAATGGGAAAGAGGCGGTCTATGTCAATTCAATCTTGTCGTGACAGAACGCTTGGATTATATTGCAGAAACAGAAGGAACACGTGATTTTCCTTGGCGTTTAATGGCTATTGAAAAAGAGGCGAAAGGCTTGGTTGAAAATGAAATGGTTTACAAACTAGCAAGGCCTTCAAAAATTAAATCCGATTGGATCAAACCAGGAAAAGTTGCTTGGGATTGGTTTAATGATTGGAACCTTACCGGAGTAGATTTTGTAACTGGAGTCAATAATAGAACCTACGAATACTACATCGATTTTGCATCAAAAAATAAATTAGAATACGTTATTCTGGATGAGGGATGGTCTGATGTTTTTGACTTGCTTTTAGAAAGACCGAATATCAATGTGTTAAAACTGGTAGAGTATGGCCGCGAAAGAAACGTTGAAGTCGTTTTATGGTGTGTATGGCATACCCTCGATCGGCAAATGATCGAAGCTTTAGATCAATTTCAAAAATGGGGTATCGCAGGAGTCAAAGTTGATTTTATAGATCGTGATGATCAGATCGCCATTAACTTTCAAGAACGCTTAGCTCAAGAAGCTGCAAAAAGAAATCTTCTAGTCAACATTCATGGTTGCAGCAAACCTACAGGTCTACATCGGACATACCCAAATATAGTAAATTACGAAGGCGTCAGAGGCAACGAATACAATAAATTTGATAAGGATGAAACGCCAGATCATAATGTAAACATTGTATTCACTCGAATGCTTGCTGGTCCAATGGATTATACTCCTGGATCGATGCGCAATTCTACAAAAGGTAATTTTTTTACTGATAATTCCAATCCCATGAGTCATGGCACACGTTGCCATCAGCTAGCTATGTACGTGGTCTATTATAGTCCTATGCAAATGCTTTGTGATGCTCCGACTGCTTATGAAAAGTATCCTGACATTTTATCTTTTTTATCAGAAGTACCGGCCGTATGGGATGAGACCATTGGCTTACTTGGAGAAGTTAGCAAGTATGTGGTTGTGGCCAGACGGAAAAGAGACGTTTGGTACATTGGTGGTTTGACGGATTGGTCCGAAAGAGATTTACAAATTGATCTTTCTTTTTTAGAAAATAAAAACTATCAGGCAACATTATTTTTAGATGGAGTCAATGCTCATCGAAATGCAGAAGATTATCAAGTAAAAAATCAAAAAGTAAATAAAGACAGCATATTAAATATAAATTTAAAACCCGGTGGAGGAATGGCAATTATTTTGAAAATACTTGAATAAGTAAATCTTAATTTCCTTGAATTTTGCCCGAATTTAGGAAGTCGTTTTTTAGTTTATTCATTATTTATATTGACCAAATTATATTAACTGAGTTAAGCACTAAATCATTTATTATTCTTGACTAAGTGCTTACTTTAAACAATTAAAAATGATGAAACGAAATTTACCATTTTTGCTGTTTTTACTTGCCACTTTTATAAGTACAAGTGTCTTCAGTCAGGTAACAATCACAGGTAATGTGATTGATGCGAATTCTGAACCTTTGATTGGGGTAAATATTCTAGTAAAGGGAACCACTACTGGTGTGGCCACAGATCTAGATGGAAATTACTCGATCGAAGCGAAGGAAGGAGATGTCCTGAAATTCTCTTACACAGGTTTTGCTGATCAAGAAATGACAGTCGGCACCGCTAGAACAATTAGTGTGACAATGGAAGAAGGAACAATCTTAGACGAGGTTGTCGTAGTCGCATATGGTGTTCAAAAGAAAGTTACCGTGACAGGGGCTGTCTCTTCTCTGAAAGGAAAGGAGTTAGTCCGATCTCCATCTGTTAACCTTACCACCTCTTTAGCAGGACGATTACCAGGATTGGTAGTTATCCAACCAAGCGGTGAGCCAGGAGCAGATGATGCTACAATTAGTATTCGAGGAACAAATACATTAGGAAACAGTAGTCCATTAATCGTAATCGATGGTATTCCAGATAGGGATGGTGGACTAGGTCGTATCCAAGGGCAGGATATTGAATCAGTTTCTGTTTTAAAAGATGCATCTGCTGCAATCTACGGAGCAAGAGCTGCGAATGGTGCCATCTTAGTGACTACGAAAAGAGGTAAAGCTGGGAAGCCAGTGGTAAGTTATGACTTCAATATTGGATGGTCGCAACCTACTAAACTTCCTTCGATGTCGAATGCATTTGAGTATGCAAACATCATGAATGAATTACCAATCTATAAGTCAATCCCTGTTGGTGAATGGGGAGATGCTTGGAACGCCATTCAAAGTACTGGACAGTATGATTCTCCAACAGCAGGTATTGGAAGTTTGAGTGCTAACTTTAGTCCTGATGCTGTCGCTAAACACAAAGACGGATCTGATGCTTGGGGTTTCCCAGATACAGATTGGTTTGGTGATACTTTTAAAGATTGGTCTGCTCAAAAACGCCATTACCTTGGTGTTAGTGGAGGAACTGAAAATGTAACTTATCATACCTCTTTTGGATTTACTGATCAAGATGCATTTTATAAAAACTCTGCGACTTATTACAAGCAGTACAACATTCGTCTAAATCTTGATGCAAAAATCAATGATTATGTTCGAACAAATATCGGAATCAACGGACGTAGGGAGGATAGAAATTATCCTACTCAAAATGCGAATGCAATCTTCCGGATGTTGATGAGAGGGCGACCAACTGAACCAGCTGTTTGGCCAAATGGCAAGCCTGGTCCTGATATTGAAAACGGACAAAATCCGGTAGTCGTTACAACCAATGCAACAGGTTATCAAAACACTCCTTCTGATATTTTACAATTAAATGGTGGTGTTGATATTACTAATCCTTGGATTGATGGTTTAAAACTTTCTCTTCTCGGTTCAGTGGATAAAAACAATACCATAAACAAAGTATGGGAGACTCCTTGGGAGCTTTACTTTTGGGATAGAGTTTCGACAGAACCAGATGGTACACCTTTATTGGAGCCAGCTATTCGGTCTAACTTTACCGACCCTCGTTTGACTCAATCTTCTTTTTCTCTTTTAAACACCAACATGACTGGTCTATTAAGTTATGATAAAGCAATTGCTGGTGGACACAGTTTAGGAATTCTAGCAGGTGTGACACAAGAGCGTTTTAAAGGAGATAACTTTTTCGCATTTAGAAGAAATTATGTTTCCTCTGCGATTGATCAGATTTTTGCTGGTGGAACGGATCAACAAAACACAGGTGGTTCTGCTTACGAACGTACACGTTTAGGTTACTATGGTCGTGTTCAATATAACTTCCAGGAAAAATATCTTGCAGAGTTTATCTGGAGGTATGATGGTTCTTACATCTTCCCAGAATCAGGAAGATTTGGTTTCTTCCCAGGAGTTTTATTGGGATGGAATATTAGTAGCGAAGAATGGTTTACGCCAGAGTCAGTTGATTATTTGAAAATGCGTTTCTCTTACGGTCAAATGGGGAACGATCAGGTTTTCTTTGGCGGTCAATTACAGGAGTATGCTTACTTAGCAACTTATGGTTTTGGGCAATACCCGATCAACAGTTCAGTTGTAAATACTTTGACAGAAACAATTTTAGCAAATCCTGATTTTACTTGGGAGCGAGCCAATAACTTAAACATCGGTATCGATGGTTCTGTATTTGGAAAAGTTGATTTCATTTTTGAATACTTTAAAAACAGAAGAGATCAAATCTTGATTCAAGAAACTGGATCTACTCCTGGTTCTTCTGGAATTAGCTCATTACTTCCTCCTGTAAATGCAGGAAAAGTAGATAATAGCGGTTTTGAATTTAGCTTAAATTACAACGGTGGAAAATCTGGAAGTGATTTTAGATACTCTGTTGGAGTTAATGGAGGTTACGCTAAAAACAAAGTGATTTTTATGGATGAAGTTCCTGGCGCACCAGATTATCAATTGCAAGAAGGAAAGCCGATTGGCGCTTATCTTGTTTATGAATCTGATGGAGCATTTTTGGATCAAGCGGAAATCGATGCAAACAATATTGACTATAGTGCTGTTACACCTCAGTTGATTCCTGGTGATATGAAATTCAAAGATATAAATGGCGATGGTCTAATAGATGGTGATGATCAAACTCGAATAGATGAAAACTTAATTCCTAAATTTAATTTTGGAATTACATTTAGAGCTGATTATAAAGACTTTGATTTTGCAATGCTCTGGCAAGGAGCAACTGGTGCTTCTCTTCCGGTACAAACAGAATCAGGTGACATCGGAAATTATCTAAGTTATAGCCATGACAATAGATGGTCCGTTGACAATCCAAGCAGTGAGCATCCAAGACTAGCGAGTCGTGGAGATACTTATTACACTGGTGGGAACTTTGGAAACAATACTTACTTTTTATTTGACAAAGATTATATCCGATTGAAAAACATTGAATTAGGATATACGATTGGTGACAATGGAGTGATTGGAAAAGCAGGATTTAGTAGCCTTAGAATTTTCGTAAATGCATTTAATCTTATTACTTTTGATAAGAATGATATTTTCGATCCTGAAGCAACGACTGGTTCTGGAGTATTCTATCCACAAAACAAAGTGATCAACTTTGGTTTTGGATTAACTTTGTAAGAGTTTAAATAAATTATTTTATAGAAATAAATTTTATAATTATGAATAAAATTAAATATTCATCATTGCTCATCGCCACTCTTATCGCCTTAATGGTGCTACCTACATCTTGTAGTAAAGATGTTTTGGATACGCAACCATTGGATGCAATATCCTCTGAAGCGACTTGGTCTGATGGAGCATTGGCGGAAGCGTTTGTTTTCAATGCCTATTCCTTTTTAGGGTTTGGTGGCTTTGAAGAACAGGCACTAGCTGCATTTACGGATGAGGCCATGTTTACGCATGCTGGTCGTCCGATTCCTCCACTAAATGAAGGAACAGAAAGCCCAACTAACCTGGCTTTTATGAGCGCTACTTATGCTTGGAATGATATGTACTTAGCAATCAGGCAAGCAAATATTGCTTTGACGGAATTACCTGCAGCATCTATCAACGAGGATTTAAAAACTCGATTGACTGGGGAAGCACATTTTTTAAGAGCATATTACTATCAACAATTACTAAGATTTTTTGGTGGTGTACCTTTGATCAGCCGCCCTTATGGTTTGGGAGAAGATTACAGTGTTTCCAGAAATACATATGCGGAATGTGTTGATTTTATTGTTGCTGATTTAGATGCAGCGATCACAGCATTGGATGCAGCTGGTGAGACACCTGGTCGAGCTTCCAAGCTTAGTGCTTTGGCTTTAAAATCAAGAGTCTTATTGTATGCAGCTTCTGATCTTCATGACGGACCAACTGCGTCTTCTAATTCTCCAAGCTTAGGATCTTATTCTAACCTTGATCTTTTAGCTTATACATCAGGCGATCAAAATGCAAGATGGCAAGCTGCTAAAGATGCTGCTCAAGCAGCATTGGATGCGGGGTCAGGATATAAATTAGATCTTGGAGGACCAGTTTCTGCAGCCGAAGGACAAAGTAATTATACTGCCTTGGCGATGGGAGGAGGAAGTGGAGCTGCAGATGCTTCGGCGGCAGTAGAATTAATCTTCCAACGTACTGCAACTATTGATTTTACAGCAGAGTCAAGATGGCCTTTAGGTGGTCTTCATTATGGTATTAATAATGGCCCAAATGGTTACCACAACTGGGCAGGAAATACACCAATCCAACAATTGGTTGATGATTATGAAATGATGGATGGTTCTGAATTTGATTGGGATAATCCAGATCATGCAGCGGATCCTTATGCTGATCGTGATCCTCGATTTTATGCAACTGTTTTATATGATGGTTCAAATTGGAAACCAAGACCATCTGATGTAGCTGGAATTGATCCCGCTGATCAAGTTCAGACTGGATACTATGATGATGGAAATGGTGGAGTTATTAATGGTATTGATACGAGAGAATCCGCTATCGAAAACTGGAACGGTAGCCGGACACATTACTACACACGCAAATTCATCGATCCGAACCCTAGTTTAGCTGATAATCAGTCTAGTGCTCAAACTATTCCTTGGCCATTTATTCGTTATACAGAAGTTGTATTTAATTACATTGAAGCTTCTATCGAATTAGGTCAGGAAGATGAAGCTAGAGATTGGTTGAATAAAATTCGTTACAGAGCTGGTATGCCAGCAATTGCGGATGTGGGTGACGCCTTGATGGACCGCTATCGGAATGAGCGTAGACTAGAATTAGTTTATGAAGAACATCGATATCATGATGCAAGACGATGGATGATTGCTGCTGAAACCCTCGGTCGAGGTATCAAAGCGATTAATGTTCAAGCAACGCTTAAAGCTGGAGCTACTCCTCATGTTCCGTATCGGCATGACAAAGATGTATATGATTACGAATATACGGTCTTTGATAATACGGAAAATGAAACGAGAACTTGGTTAGACAAAATGTATTATAGACCGATTACTCGGGATGAAATTAACAGGAATGCTTCCCTAGTTCAGAATCCAGATTATTAATCTAAATCAAAAGATGATTTCATTGATGATGTAAGTTTATCAATGAAATTCATTAAAATAATAATGATAAAAATAAATCTATCTTCACTTGTTGAGGATAGATTTATTACTTTTAAGTCTTCTATCGAGAGTGATTTTTTAAGAAATAGTAGTTGTTAAAATCTCTGATTCTATTTAATGACAAAGGAGTAAATTTTAAATTTAATTCTGAAGCCAGATTTAGGGCAATGGCTTTTTATTTTTATGTTGAATAAGTATACAGCCTTGAGTTTTTTGTTTCTTTTCGTCTCAAGTCACAGATCCCAAATTTCGAGGACAAAAAGAAAATAATGATCAACTTGCAACCAATGTCAAAACCTTTAAAAACGTACATAAAACTCTTATTCTTTTTATCATTATGTATCATCAGTTGCACTAGCGACGATTCTTCAATTAATTCAAACCCCAGCAACTCAACCGAATCAAAATTCTCTGGAACAAGATTCACCTTACTTCCTTCCTCTAAAACTAATATAACCTTCTCCAACAATTTAACTGAAGGCCTAAACACTAACGTCCTCATGTACGAATATTTCTACAATGGAGGAGGCGTAGCTGTAGGTGATTTTAATGGAGACAAACTCATCGATATTTATTTCACTTCCAATATGGAAGAAAATAAACTTTACCTCAATAAAGGCGGAATGCAATTTCTGGATATCACAGCATCAAGTAGGGCAGGAGGTAGGTCAGGCCCTTGGAAAACAGGCGTTTCAATCGTAGACATCAATGGAGATAATCGCCTGGATATTTATCTTTGTTACTCCGGTTCATTGCCAGATCAAAAACGAATGAATCAGCTTTTTATCAATCAAGGAAACGATAAAAACAATCAACCTCTTTTTAAAGATGAAGCTGCAAAATATGGTTTAAATAGTCCTGGGTTTAGTAACCAAAGTTACTTTTTTGACTATGACAAAGATGGTGATTTGGATATGCTATTGTTGAATCATAATCCGAAATCATTACCAGTTTTAAATGAAGTGAGTACGATCAAAGCATTAGCAGAAGATGATCTATTTCGAGGTGTTCGATTATTTAAACAGGAAAATGAACGCTTTGATGATGTAACTTTAACTGCTGGAATTAGTGGTTCTAGATTGACTTATGGCTTAGGGATTGGAATCTCTGATTTGAACAATGATGGTTGGCCGGATTTCTATATTTCAAATGATTACACCATTCCTGATTATTTGTACATCAATAATCAAGACGGAACTTTTAAAAATAAACTCCAGGAAAGTTTGACTTACAATAGCCACTTTTCAATGGGGAATGACATTGCTGATTTTAATAATGATGGCTTACAAGATATCATCACTTTGGATATGCTGCCAGAAGATAATGAACGACAAAAACTTTTGACGGCACCAGATAATTATTCAAAATTTGATCTAAATGTTCGTTCCGGTTTTCATCATCAGTATATGCGAAATATGTTGCAACTCAATAATGGCGATGGCACCTTTAGTGAGATTGGACAACTAGCTGGTGTGTCAAATACAGATTGGAGTTGGTCAGCCTTAGCAGCAGATTACGACAATGATGGATGGAAAGATTTATACATTACGAATGGCTATCATCGGGATTATGCCAATTTGGATTTTATAAATTTTATGAATGATTTCATTGCTGAAAAAGGAAGATTGAAGAGAGAAAATGTTTTAGAATTAATTGAAAAAATGCCAGCTTCCGATGTGGTTAATTATATGTTTTCAAATAACAAACTAAATTTTTTAAATACTACGGAATCATGGGGTTTAAATCAAGTTTCAAATAGTAATGGTGCTGCATATGCGGACTTGGATAATGATGGTGACTTGGATTTGATCGTAAATAATGTAAACAAGCAAGCTTTTATTTTTCAAAATGAAAAGAATAAAAATTCTAAAAATAACTTTCTAAATATAAAACTCAAAGGTTCTGGTAAAAATACACAGGGAATTGGTTCCAAAGTAAGTCTATATGTTGGTGATAAAGTTCAAACGCTCGAGCAATACACCTCTAGAGGATATCTTTCTTCTGTTTCTCCGGTATTGCATTTCGGACTAGGCGAAGCGACAAAAGCCGATTCTTTAATTATCCGATGGCCAAATGGAAAAACTGAAAAGAAACAGAATATCATTGCGAATCAAACTTTTACGTTAACAGAAACCATGGCAAAAAGTATTGTCAAAAGTAAACCAAAATCAAAGACAATATTTTCAAAAGTTAAAAGCCCTATTGAGTATAAAAATCCGGAGCAGAATATTCGAGATTTTGATCGACAAATTTTATTATTGAGTGAGTTGTCTCATCAAGGGCCATGCATGGTCAAAGGTGATTTTAATAGCGATGATTTAGACGATGTTTTTATTGGAGGAAGTCAAGGGCAATCTGCTAGTGTTTACCTTCAAAATAAAAATGGGACTTTTCAAAAAGTGAATAATTCCGCTTTTGAAAATGATAAAAATTGCGAAGATTCTGACGTGATTTCATTTGATGCGAATGGAGATGGTCGTCTTGATCTTTATGTAGCAAGTGGCGGTTATCATAATATTTCATTGAACGATGATGTGTTGGCAGATCGTCTTTATTTAAATGATGGAAATGGTTATTTTTCAAAAAACGAAAAAGCATTTGCAAATCATAAGTTTAGCACAAAAGGAGTTTCAGTAAACGATGATGGCTTAGCTGCTATTTTTATTGGTGGTCAATGTGAACCAGGAAGATTTCCGGAATCTTCGAAAAGTGGTTTATTGGTAGATGGTGGCAATGGTGTATTTGTGAATCAAATCAATGAATTGGCTCCAGGCCTCCAAGATTTAGGACTCATTACAGATTCAAAATGGGTAGATGTAAATCAAGATGGACACAAAGATTTGGTAGTAGTAGGAGAATGGTTGCCAGTGACCGTTTTTGTTTTTCAAGATGGAAAATTTGAAAATAAAACCATGGATTTCTTCGGTTCAGAATACAAAGGTTGGTGGAATACCATTGAAGTAGCGGATGTCAATAAGGATGGAAGAGGAGATTTGATTGTTGGAAATAATGGCAGCAATAATCAGTTCAATGTTTCAAAAGAACATCCGGCAGAATTATTCTATAAAGATTTTGATGAAAATGGTTCTGTTGATCCAATTTTTACTTATTACATTCAAGGAAAATCTTATCCTTATCTGACTCGCGATGAATTACTGAAACAGCTATCTAAATTTCGGTCAAAATTTACCAGCTATCAGAGCTATGCAAATGCAGAGATTAATGATATATTTACTAAGGAAGAACTTAAAAATATTGAACATTTAGAAGTCAATGATTTAGAGACCACTTTGTTTCTGAGCACTTCTTCTAATAAATTTGAAAAAGCAACTTTGCCAATCGAAGCTCAATATGCACCGGTTCATGCAATTAGTATTTTTGATTATGATAATGATGGAAATCAAGACTTGATACTCGCTGGAAATAATAGCCATATGAAGCTACGAATCGGAGCAATGTCAGCTAATTATGGAACCCTTTTAAAAGGAAATGGTAAAGGAGGTTTTAAATATATTTCTCAAAAAGAATCAGGATTGAAACTTAAAGGTGATGTAAAAGATATTATAAAAATCGGAGATACTTTATATTTTGGAATCAATCAAAAAGCCATTGAGGCTTATAAAATAAATTAATAATGCTAATTAGAGATTGAGAGATACTAATTTGACATACAAGCGCTTAATTTTATCGGAATGGTAAACGGTGTTTGGTGTTCGGAGGGCCTGAAAACCGAATACCTAATGCCGTCTTTCTTGGCTGAGAGCTATTTCAAAATTAATATTATTTAATCTTCTGATCGGCATTAATCATATTGCTCAATAAAAAAAAACAATTAATTGTTCAAAAAAAATCTTATAAATTTTACAATTATTTTTTACGTTATCTTCTTTTTGAGTGATTGTACACAAAAAGAAACCGTTCATTTTACCGAACAAGAAGTCGCAGTAAAATGGGCAGAACTCACCATGCACATTACAAAACACACACCTGCAAACACACCCACTTTTGCATCTCGCTGTTTCGGTTATATCGGATTGACGATGTACGAATCCTATGTCCATGCTGATAAAAATTACAATTCTTTAGCTGGTCAATTGAATGCTTTGGAAAAACTTCCATTGCCAGAATTGGATAAAAACTATGATTGGATTCTTTCTCTAAATGCCGGACAAGCAGAAATTCTCAGAAATATTTATACCCAAACTGCAGATAGCAACAAAGTAAAAATAGATTCATTAGAACAATTAATTTTCGATAGTTTCGCCAAAAAGATAAATGATAAAAAAACTGCGAATCGTTCAAAAGCATTTGGCCAATCTATTGCAAATAGTATTTTTGAATGGTCAAAGAACGATGGCGGACATCGGGGCTATTTAAAGAATTTTGATAAAAAATGGAAGCATGACGTTTATCCAGGTTCTTGGAAGCCACCTTTGTTTGCGCAGTCATTTAGTCATCATCCGCTCCATCCTTACTGGGGAAAAAATCGGACCTTTTTAAAAGAAAATTCCAATCTTCCTGATCCAATAATGATCGAATATGATACCACTAAAAACTCCCCTTACTATCAACAATTTTTAGCGGTGTATGAAAAAGATAAAACCCTGACCTTGGCTGAAAAAGAAGCTGCACTTTGGTGGGGAGACGATCCGGATGATACTTTTACACCTCCCGGACATTCCTATTACATCGCAACAATTGCCATCAAAGCCAAGCAGCCTTCATTGATGAAGTGCACTGAAACTTACGCTCGAATCGGGATGGCAGTAGCCGATGCTTTTATTAATTGTTGGAAGTGGAAATACTTGTTTTTTTCTGAACGGCCAAATACTTTTATTCCGCAGTTCATCGATCAGGAATGGGAATCCTTTTGGCCTGATCCACCGTTTCCCTCTTTTCCTTCAGGTCATGCCATCCAAGCTGCGGCAGCAAGTACCGTGATGCAAGATTTATATGGAGACCAGTTTTCTTTTGTGGATGACGCACATGTTGGTCGCGAACGAGATGAAGTCAGAGATGTAGATTTTGTTGCTAGAAAATTCGAAAGTTTTTCAGCAGTAGCAAAAGAAACTGCGGATTCCAGGTTTTATGGTGGCATTCATACTGCACAGGATAATGATGTTGGTTTGGAGGAAGGAGCTAAAATTGCTGAGCGAGTGAATGAATTGAAATGGCAATAAGTTTTAGGGATTAAATAAAAATAAAAATATTGAAACCAATACCAAAATTATTTCTACTCCTTCTTATTTGGCTTTGCCACTTTAGTCTTGTTAAAGCACAAACCAAATTCACCGAGGTTACTAAAGCTGCTAAGATCAAGCACCAGTTCGGTGTGTTTGAAGGATTCCTTGGTGGAGGTATTTGTGTTTTCGATTTAAATAATGATGGTTTTCAAGATTTTTATTTGACAGGGGGCACCAAAGAAGATATGCTTTATCTCAATAATGGAAATGGTACTTTTAAAAATATTTTAGAAGAATCGGGATTAGGGATTACCAAAGATTTTATGACTCAAGGTGTTGCAGGAGCCGATGTAAATAAAGACGGTTGGGTAGATCTTTTTATCACAACGATCAATACAACAGACACGACAAAAAAAATTCCAAGGGCTAAAAATCTCTTCTTTTTAAATAATGGTGATGGAACTTTCAAAGATGCTACAAAAGCTTTTCGGATAGACCAAATGAATTCTTTTAGTACAGGAGTTAGCTTTGGTGATTTTAATGGTGATGGTTATCCAGATGCTTACGTTGGTAATTATTTTCAAGACTATGAAGGAGAGTTAAATGAAATCAATGATGCGACAATCGTTAATGCGAATAACACAGCCAAAGGTTTTCTTTTGCTCAATGTAAAAGGAAAATATTTTAAAAATGTTTACAAAGAATATGGATTAAAGCATAAAGGTTTTGGTTTTGGAGGACTCTTCACGGATTATGATAATGATGGTGATCAAGACCTTTTGGTAAACCACGATTTTGGCTATAAAGCCAAACCAAATTACCTGTTAGAAAACCTTTATCCGGAAAAGAAATTCAAATATGTAGAAAAAGAAAAAGGAATGGATCTTCGGATAAATGCTATGGCAGCAGCCGTTGGAGATTACGATAATAATGGTTTACTCGATTATTTTGTAACCAATATTCGTTTTAATAATTTCATGGTCAATGGTGGAGCAGGGAAGGCGTTTGTCAATAAAACAGAAGAACTTGGAACCAAGCATTTTAAAATTACTTGGGGCGCTAATTTTGGAGATTTCGATTCCGATGGTGATCTTGACCTCTTTGCAGCAAATGGAGATTTGAATCCCAATTGTACACCGATGAATAATTTTTATTTTGAAAACCATGAAAATAAATTCACAGAACTCGGTAGTCAAGTCGGTGTCAACGATTACGGAATTAGTAGAGGATCAGTAATTTTTGATATGGATAATGATGGAGATTTAGACTTATTGATTGTCAATCAAGAACCAGTATTAGCTTATCCGATTCCATCTCAGACTATTTTATACAGAAACGATACACCACAAGGAAATTGGCTCAAAGTTGCTTTAAAAGGTACCGATTCTGAACCTCATGGAATTGGTTCCAGAGTGGAAGTTTATATTGGCAATCAGAAAATGATTCGCGAAATAGACGGAGGAGGTTCTAGCCATTTGTCTCAAAATTCTACCATTGCACATTTTGGTTTAGGAGAAGTAAGTAGCATAGATTCTGTTGTTGTCAATTGGACTGGAGGGAATCGTCAAGTGATATTTAATCAACCGGCCAATCAATTAATTACTGTTGTAGAACCAGAAAGCAATCATGAAGAAGGAGATGTTTCTTTGCCTTTTAAAGTCTTAGGCTTACTACTTCTTGGTAGCCTGTTTTTATATTTTTGGAGAAAGAAATAACTTTGCGAAATGGAACAAAAGTAGAGGAGTAAAGGTGATGAATAATTATTTTTGTAAATTTTGTGTTATAATTTTTTCTCAATCAAAATGCCCCCGCCCCAATCTCAATCACAAACCCACTATTCACAAAAGGACTAAAACCTAAATTCTTCCAACCCGCTTTGATGCCCCAAAAATCAGTACCCAAATGCCTAAGAAATTTTAAAGGTGTTTTACCAATATTAACTCGAAATTTAATCCCTACTTCTGAGACCAAAAAGGTCTTGTATTTTAAAATATTAGGGTCAGGATTCTCATCAAAAATCTCATAACCAACTCCCAAATAAGTATCAACCCATCGGGAAGCAGAGCTAGAGTAAGTAATCTGATGGCCCAAGAGGTTTTCAAATTCGAAAGAAGGACTTTTTACAAAATTATTGAAATCTCCAATGTAGAATTTGTTGTAAATCCAGCCACCTGTTTTGGGTGCTTCTACATTTTTAAAAATCAATAATGGAATAGCCAAGCTCAATCGCTGCGTCTCGTCCCAACGATAAGCCAAACTTAAGGAACGATAAGATTTTTCTTCCTTCGCCCATTGCTTGATCTTTCCTAAACCAGCTACTTTACTGATCTTTGGCCATTGATGAGGAGTCTTGTCTCGCATAAAAACATTCAAACCTTTTTCAATTTTATTTGCTGCTTTTAAAATTTTATAATCTGGATATGGTCGCAACTGATATTGAGAGCCAACGATATGATCACCAAATTTTTCAACCATTTTTTTTAGGTAAATAGAATTTTCTGGCAAAGGAGGAAATACGATAGAATTCTTTTCTCGTGGTTTTGCCATCCATGCCTGAAAACCAGCAGACACCAAACGCCCTGAAGTAATAATATCTCTGATTCCCCAAGCATCATTGATTCGTTCTGTTACGTCATAAGTAGGAGTGTAAATGCCATCCGCATTTTTATCTGGGCAAGAAGCATGTTTGCCTTCTTCGATCAAAATAGATAGAGGGAAAAAAGTTTGATGATCAACTTTCAGTGTGTTATTATACCAATGTAAACCATGAGCTCTTCCCATGACCTTATTGACTTTGATTGCAAACCGAAAATCGGAACAGTCATCCGTTTCTAAAATTCTTAATTGTAGAGTAACCGATTCAATGTCATGGTCATGTCCGGTGGGGCCAGCTTCTTCAGCGAAATAATAATAAAAATCTAAATCAATCGCTTTGACATAATTTAAATTGAGCAGCATTAAGTCTTTAATCTCAGTCTCGGGATTAATCACAGCGGCTGTAGCACTAGATCCGTAAACATGTCTCAGTTTATAGTATACAATTGGTTGCTTATTTATCGTGTCAAAAGGAAAAGCATCAGGCAATTGTTTGTTGCCAGCTTCATCTCGCAACCTGATTTCATCAGGGGAGAACCATAGCATAGGAGCGGTGTATTGAGCAAGATTACTAAAACTGATAATGCTTCCATTGCTTTTCCAAACGATCCCAGGCTCCTCTTCAAAACACTGAGCAGATACTAGAAATGGGATTAGTACTAAAAATATTGTTTTAAAAATGTATCTAAAAAGTATTTTCAAAATTTCAGGTTTTTGTGGATTTGTTGTGCTGTTAATACTGTGTTTGTTTAAATCAAACGTGCATCTATATATTTTAAATATACATGCAATGGGGAATATACAGCATTTCAATAGTTTACGCTAATTTAAAGATGAAGGTTCTTATTCTGATAATAATTACAATTTTATGAATAAGGTTTGAAAGATATTAGCAAAACGTCTTTTGGCTTAATTTTGAACATGAATGGTAATTAGTTATTCGGCATTAGGAAGGGCGGAAAACCTAAGTCCTTATGCCGTTTTTTCTTAGCTCTGACTAATCTCATTCACTCATTTTTAAATTGATATTCAAAAGTACTCGCTAGTTTTAAAAAAGGCCCTCTTTTTTCATTAGATTTACAGCGCTATCGAAAAGAAAAATCGAACATTCATTTTGAATTTAATCAATGGAAATTAACAATACCCTCGATTCTGGTAAAATAGAAAAAACCATAGGCATTTTGGCTAAACGGATTCATGAAAGATTTCCTGATTCAAGCTTAGGTCGAACCTGTGATGATTTTTATGGATTTTCTAAAAAAAGTAAAGTTAATATTGATTGGATTGATAAGCCATTTATCCTCATTCGAATTGTCACCTATTTAGTAATTGCTTTGACTATTTTGTTGGTGATATATAGCATTACGCTTGTTGATTTTAAAATAAAAAATACCTTTTCAGAAATCGCAACAGTAGCTGAAGCTTCGATTAATAATATTGTTTTACTCAGTGCCGCATTTTTCTTTTTATTTACTATTGAAAATCGCTTGAAGCGGAAAAGAGCAATAAAATTTCTAAACGAGATAAGAGGATTTGCTCATGTAGTTGATATGCATCAACTGATTAAAGATCCACAAAGAATAGATGAAAATAGAATCGATACAGAGAACTCACCTAAAAGAGAATTGACAAAATTTGAAATGCAACGTTATCTAGATTATTGTTCTGAGTTCTTGTCACTCATAGGAAAAGTTGCAGCTTTGTATTCTCAAAGCCTCCCAGATGTCGAAGTTGTTCAGGCTTCCAGCGAAGTGGAAAATCTTTGTGCAAATATTACGAACAAGGTTTGGCAAAAGCTAGTGATTTTGAATCAATAAATCGTAAAAAAAACGGATTGGGCATTCTGAAATCTTCTTTACTACAGATGGTTATAACGTTTTTAAATCGAATATCTTTTGCATGCCTTATATGAAATCCCCCACGCATGTAATTCTTTAAACATCGAGAATTCAGGATATCTATCTTTCAATTCATGGATTTGGTTTTATTCATCTAGTTCTACTTTTGTATCATAAAAAGTAAATGAGAGCTATAAATAGTTATTGTTTTTTTTGAGATATTTTTTTATGAAGAGGATTGGTACGGAATTGGAAAAGAAAAAAAAGAATAACCCAAAGATATTATGAAAACAATGATTAAATTCCTTAAGCTAAGATGGTTTTTTAGTTTTGCTATTCTACTGATTTTTAGCAACTGCGATACTAACACCGAAAATAATCCGACCGATTCTAGAGCTGATGCAGCTAATATACTACAAGCATCGGTAGATAATTCTTCCACATCTATAGCTAAGTCCCAGCCACTTTTTGATAAAAAAACATTACATACCGTTCATGATCTGATTATTAAAGATTGTAGTCAATTTGAAGATCTTTATAAAAAAGAGCACCTCTTTTTTCGGTATTTTGATGAAGAAGAAGCTCATGGAGAAGCTTATTTTTATAATGGAAAGATCAGCAGAGTTTCTTGGTCGGAAGAAGATGTCGGACAGAATGGACAATACATTTGTTATTTTGATGAGAAAGGTAACGTTTCACAAGTAGAAAGTTTTTTTCATAATGGTAGAGATTTTACTTCCCGTTATTTTCGAAATTGGGAAGAAAAGGTAATTACTTTTGCTTATGCTGGAATTTTTGAAGCAGTCAAAAAAGCTCCTTATGAATTGGCTTATTTTGAAGAGGATAATGACTTAATAAGCATTGATGAGTACAGGACATTATGCTTAAAAGCTCAAAGATTATTAGCGACTACTTTAAATACTAATAAAGCTACGACCGGTACACGTTATTATAAAGGAACCATTGACAATCAGTATCCGATTGAAGTGAAATTATATCTTAGTGATAACTTTGCACATGGACAATATCACTATGAAAAATCAGAGCGTGCTTTAAAAATTGTAGGGAATGTAAAAGATGGAGTTTTAAATCTTAAAGAGAAAAACGAGAAAACCGATAAAATTACTGGCCGTTTTGAGGGAGTATTAAGTTTTGAAGGAAATATAAAAGGCACTTGGTTTAATGCTGATGATTCGAAAGAATTGCCTTTCGAATTAACGCTTTCTGATACTTATACTACCATTGAAGGATCTGTTCTGAAAAGCTTACCATATATAATACCAGAATTATTTCATCAAAATATTAAAACGAATTACTTCGACTTACCAGATGATTATCGAGAAACGGCTAAAGAATTATTAGGAAGCTCAGACATAGAAACACTTTCAATTAATGAGACTGGAATTTCTAAAATAAAAGAATTCTTGTATGATAATTTCATTTTGAATCCAGAGTTTGAAGATGATAATTTCTACGATGACTATGGAAGTGCCCCCGTTCTTCAATATTTTATCAAAGTCTACACACGGCTTCCTGATTTTGTTTCAGCTAAAGAAAGACATGATGGTTATTATAGGCATATGGCAAAAGAGGTTCCAATCAAACAACGTCTGCTTTCTTATTTGGCTTACCGAATTGACCGATCTCCTGAAAATATAGCTATCTTTTGGAATTTATACAAAAGTGAAATTTACCGCCTAATTGATTCCGATGCCTATGAGCATTTTGAAATTGATCAAATGGTTAATGATTTGACCAATAGCTTTGAGCATCTCTCTACTGTTGAAGATTTTGAAGTTCAGTTAGATTCGGTCTATCAAGCAGTTGAAAAGTTGAACCAGCAGAAACTTGATCCGACGTATACTTCCGGAGCTTATGGGGTAGGACACGATCTTCAATATGCCTTTTTTAAATCAATGATGCTTGAAGATTCCGCATCTTATCATCGAAAACTTTGGGCATATTCTTTTTGGATGCGTAGAAATCATGAAGGAAACCTAGAGAAAGTTGGAGCTATTTTAAAAGAGATGAAAAATCATTATTCCTCCAATTAATGAGGCAATTTTTTTCTGAGCGCTCCATAAACTAAAGTTCCAATTAGTGCACTAGCGATAATGACTAGGACTATAAAATACCCATGACCGACAAGTGTGTAAAGCGGACCAGGACATGCACCTGTAAGGGCCCATCCAAGACCGAAAAAGGTTCCACCAAACAAACTCGCTTTATAGGTTTTAGGCTTGTCTTTAAAATCAATCAATTCTCCAGTAATATTTTTAAACCTTGTTTTTTTAATTAAAAAATGAATCAAGGCTCCAGCAACTACTGCTACTCCAATTATTCCATACATATGAAAGCTTTGGAATCTAAACATTTCTTGAATTCGAAACCAAGAAATTGCTTCAGATTTTGTCATTACAATTCCAAACAAAATCCCTGTGATAAGAAAATATATTAATCGCATTTTTGTGTTTCTTTTTTATAGTGAAAAAATAATAGGGAATAATAAATGAGTCATGACCAATCCACCGATAAAAAATCCAATCACCGCAACCAGAGATGGTAACTGTAAATTAGACAATCCGGTAATCGCGTGACCAGAAGTACATCCACCTGCCCATCGAGTTCCAAAGCCAATTAAAAATCCTCCAAGAATGATAACGATCATTCCTTTTAGAGACAACAAACTGTCGAAATTAAAAACATCGGTTGGTAAAAAACCAGCGCCTTCCTCCATTGTAGAAGGTGTTTTAATTCCTAGTTCACTTAGGTCATCAATTGTAGATTGTGAAATTTGAACAGGTTCAGGACTTGCCAAAACGGTTGATGCAATCCCACCACCAATCATACTACCTACAATAAATGTAAGTAACCATGAATGACTTTTCCAGTTATAATTAAAGTAATCAATTTTCTTTCCTGCTCCTCCAATAGAACACAATGCTCTAAAAGATGAGGATACTCCAAATCGTTGACCAAAGAAAATGAGTAGTAACATGACGAAGGCGATCATTGCCCCTGAGATGGACCAGTGCCAAGACTGGCTGAAAAATTCTAGCATTGTTTAATGTTTTCTCTCTAAATTGATAAAGAATAATTGTTCTAGCTTAACAAAGAAAAATAAATTGTAAAAAAAATATGTGATCAGTATCACAGAAGAATACATTTTAAAAGTCTAAGTTTTATTGCCTAAGTAAATAAACACCACAGCAATTGCAATTTATACCTTTGAGTATAGATTGCATTTCTGCTTCTATATATTTACAAGTGCAAGATATTGGATTTAAGAGTAAACTTTAGTGATGATTGTCACACTAAGCATTCTTATTCTTAAAAAGGATGCGAAGCGGTTGAATTCTTTTAGAATTTAGAACAACACAGCTCATTCTAAAGTTTATAACAAATGCAGATAAAAGGGTGAGAATCAAGATCGAAAGCAATGCTGCGGACATTCCAAAGTTATCTGCAATTATTCCTGTCAATAAAGCACCAACAGCATATCCTAGATCTCGCCACATTCTAAAAACGCCAATACTTTCTGCTCTTTGACTTGGGTGAGTATTGTCTGCAATTGCACTTAGAAAAGTAGGGTAGACCATTGCGGTTCCCCATCCCAAAAGTGCGGCAGATGCAATGTCCATCCAATATTGTTGAGCATTTAAAAGTCCGAGCAAAGCCAAAGACTGGACCAACATTCCCCAAAATAAAAGATCTTTTTTGCAGTAGTGATCACCAAGTTTTCCAGTGAATAATTGTCCCAAACCCCATACCATAGGATAGATTCCAGCAACGATTCCGATCTGCTCTAGGCTATAGTTTTTCGTAACCAAAAATAAAGGAAGCAATCCCCAAACCATTCCGTCATTAAGATTGTTGATCAATCCAGCTTGTGAAATTGAACCAAGGTTTGGATGTTTCCAAGTGGTTTCCCAAAAGATATTCTTAATTGCTTTTATTGACGATTCTATCGTTTCTTTCGCAACATGAGCATGGGTATCCTTTATTAAAAAAATACTACCCAATAAGCCTAGAATCGCCATGAAAATTCCGATGTAAAAGGGGTAAGGTCTTAGCCCATATTCAGCAGCGATCCAACTGGTAAAGAATGCTACGATTCCTACGCTAAGGTAACCCGCAAATTCATTGATACCCATTGCCAATCCCCGATCCTTTTGCCCCACTAAATCAATCTTCATAATCACCGTTGCTGACCAGGCAAAACCTTGATTGATACCTAGTAAGACATTAGCAAAAATAATCCAATTCCAATTTGGTGCATACATTAGTAGAAGAGGGACAGGTAAGCCAAAAAGCCATCCGATGATTAGCAAGCGCTTCCTTCCAATTTGATTTGCAAACTTCCCCATGATGAAATTTGCGATCGCTTTGCTAATTCCGAATACAACTATAAAGGAAAGAATGGCTGTTTTTGCAGAAAGGTTAAATTCCGTTTCAGCGATAGAAGGAATGATACTTCGTTCGAGGCCAACCATTCCGCCAACAAAGGCATTGATAATGACCAATAAAGTAAATTGCTGCCAATTATTTTTTAGACCAGATCGAATGGTTTCATCTGTCAAAGGGTAGTGTTTATGTTTTGAAAATAATACTTGTTTAAAGGTATGCTATTTTGTGTAAATAAAAGTACCCCTTCCTGCAGAAAGGGGTACTGCCAATTAATTACTCCTCCACGAGTATTAATTGGATTTTGCGAGAATCATTTGGGTCTACAGTTCTTTGCAAAATAACAAATCAATTACGATTCCTTATGTGATATTGATCACATAAGATTGATGTTTTGTGTTAAATAAACGAGTTATAAGCATTGTTACTTTGAGTTTTATGTAAATTGATAAAAAAGCCTAGTAAATAATACGAGGCTCTAATCCAAAATAAGCTTTATAAAACCTATTTATTCTTATCTAAAATAGACTGCATGTTTTCCCAGCTTCCAGCATTATAAGCTGAAATTCCTGACGTTTTAAGGATGCCATTAGCCATTCCTGCTCGTCCTCCTGATCTACAACAAGTGATTACAGATCTACCTGTTTCTTGAATTG
>CAKZTD010000094.1 GCA_937921595.1 uncultured Saprospiraceae bacterium | reverse complement strand
GTATAATCACATTCATTGAATTCTTCACCAATATCGAACGTTCCATTACCATTCAGATCATCCAATACGGTTACAGTTCTGGTAATGATTTGATCAACAGTAGTACAGACGTCAGGATCAGCATTATCTGTGCAAGTAACTACAATATCTCCACAAGGCATATCTCCAATCACAATATTATAAGGTGCTGCAGATGCAGTTGCAGAATCAGTGGCACATGCAGGGATATTAAGATTGTCGCAATCGAAACTTCCTAAGTCAGTGATAGCTGGGCAGGTCGCTTCAAATTCACAACATGTATTAATGCTTATATCTTGAGCAGAAACGGGACCATTACCTGGTCGGCAAATAGTAATTTCATAAGTAGTTTCTGTTGTTGAAACACATATCCCTTGAGCACTACTCCCTACCATTAGAAAGTTACATCCTCCCATACCATCACTGGTATAGAGACAAAGGTTGGTACCAGCTACTCCACATCCTTGGCTTGGTCTGAAACATAGTTCTACTGGGCAATCAACAGTAGCTTCAAGATTAGTGAACCTGATAGTTCCACAGCCTGAATCACTCGGGTTTACACAGAAACTTGGAGGCACCCCCATTGATGCATCGATTATCCCAACTTCTGCAGTTGGACAACCACTAGGAGTGCTGACATTATTTGGACATTGTCCAAGCAGCTGGCTGGACAATCCTAAAAAGAAGAAAAGAAACGTTGGTATTAAAATTTTAAATCGAGAATAAGACTTTCGCTCTGGGAGTTTTGTAATTGTACTCATTATGTAATGTTTAAAAAAAAGGGTTAGTAAATAAGATTCATTAATATTTTATCTAGCATTTTTTTAGAAATTAGAATATTAAAAGTGCCTTCCTATACCCTTCATCAAGGGCAATAGAAATCTAGGCTTAGTAAGTATCGATACTCGCTAAACAGAAAATTTATTGAACAAAAGTTCAATCCAACCCACTATAAAAAACGTCATTTGAAAAATAAACCTCCTCGAAGTAAATTAATACAGAGGTTATAGGGACAGTTTGCTTTTAGGGGTTTATGAAATAATTACATCGCATATAAAACAAGTATAATCTCATTGACAGCAATTTGTCAATCAAATCCAAGTATTATAATATTCTATTTTGAATACAGCTTTTGGAAACTTAATTAATAGACAGGAAATTTGTGTTTTTTATGGGTTATTTAAGTATGTTTATTCAAATACTTATTTATTATAAATAAGGTTTAGTTTTCTAATTAAACGTAAAGTATAGTTTTTTTTAAAGAAAAAAAAGAAAAAAGAGTTAAAAACAATGCATTCACATCAATACTTATTTAACATATTAAATAAGTTTTCATGCTTTTCCGACGATAGATATTTTGATTTGACGAGATCAAAAATAATCCTGGCTAATTACTCGAACTCCATTCTAAATCATTGAAAAACACTTCTAGCCATTTTTCAAAATCCACTAAGTTTGCAGGAGCATCAAAATTATCGATGACCCGTTTTTCAAGGCCATCACGTTTTAGGTAGGTTATTGTTTTTGGAAGATCAGAAATCTTTCGACCATCCTCAGGATATTGGCTTCGTAGGACAAAGTAATTCGCTTCCGCTGCAGCAGTAAAAACAGCTTCAATGCTTTCAGGTTCGCAATAAGAAACGTAATTACCAATCTTCTCTACATTCGCTTTTCCATCATAAGTCACAGTTCCATTTGAGTACAACTTTATATGATACACCGGACACTTGCCATAGCAAGACGTCCGTTTTAGTTCACACAGCAAATAAATCTTATCCTCAACTTCTTCCTCCACCTCTTCTGTCACAGCTTCGAATATCTCTGATTGACTAAGCGCTTCCTTTTCTACTACTTCTTCTTGTTCTTGAGGCTCCTCCACTTTAGCAACCGCAGTTTTTCTCCCGCAAGAAAAAAACATTACTCCAAGTACCAAAAAAAATAAAATATTACGAGCCATAATCATCAAAGTAAAACATTGATTTATTTCTTCTTCTTACCTCCATTTTTCTCTTTCGCCGCTTGAGCATCCTGCGCCGCTTTCATCGCATCCGCAAAACGATCTCCAAATCCACCTTTCTTCTTGGGTTTCTTTTTATAATTCTCCAGCTCGGCCAGTATTTTTTTCTTATCAATAATATACTCCTTCGTTACAATCGTCTGTGTAATGTTCATCAGATTACTAAAGAACAAATAACAAGAAAGTCCAGATGCGAAATTATTAAAGAAAAACAAGAACATCACTGGCATAAAATACTGCATGTATTTCATCATCGGATTTACCGACATATCCATGTGCTTGGTATTATAGAAAGTATAAATTACGGTGGTTACTGCCCAAAGGATTGTAAACAAACTCACATGCGCTCCATAGAAAGGAATGTCCCATCCGAATGGTAAGTAAGTGAAAATATCATAACTTGATAAATCCGTTGCCCAAAGGAAACTCTTTTGACGGAATTCAATCGAAGCTGGAAAGAATCGATACAAAGCAAACCAAATCGGCATTTGCAAAGCAATCGGAAAACAACCTCCCAGGGGATTCACCCCAAATTCCCGATAGATCTTCATGGTCTCCATTTGGACGGCCTGAGCATCATCGGGATTCTTCTCTTTCAATTTAGCTAACCTAGGTTTTAATGCTCCCATCTTAGATTGAGAATGAAGCATTTTGTAAGTCAGTGGATATAAAACCAACTTTACAAGGAAGGTCAATAGCAAAATTACAATACCTGCGCTTCCAATATATTTAGATAAGAAATTAAACACTGGACGAATAATCCAACGGTTAATGGTTCCAAAAATACTTCGCCCATAGGGTACAACATCTTCTAAATCAACACCATAAGATGCCAATCTATTGAATTCATTTGGGCCTATATAAAACTTCATCGAAGCTTTCGTTCCAGATAAAGGAACAGTAAGATTTGAAGTGAATTTCTTAAGGTCTTCATCGCCTTCTTCTCTCAATTCAATCTTCATATCACCACGATCAAATGCATTATCAGCGATCAATGTTGAGTTAAAAAACTGATTAGAGTGAGAAACCCATTTCAATCGTTTTCCATCAGCATCTTCATCATCTTCACCAGTACAAGAACAATTATCTGGATCTTCATCCATTTCTTTAAAATAGATCGTTGTATAATTTACCTCATAGCCAGTATTGTGCTCAATTCGATCTAAATGATTAACCCAGTTAATATTTAATTTATCAGGTCGACCACCTATAGCCTCCATTCCAACAAGGTCAACATCATAATCGATCGTATAATCGTCTTCAGAAAGCGTATATTTTTGCTCAATATAAGTCCCATCGCCTGCTCTCGCTCTAAATGTAATGGTATTCCCATTAACCGCTCCATTAAAATAAAGGTCTCCAGTATTTACCTTACCTCCAGCAGCTCCAGCTACATTGACATCAAATTGAAACTTGTTTTTATCATCCTCCAGAAGTTTCAATGGACTGTAGACTTCCACTCGATTGGTATCGATAGTCATCTTTTTAAAATTCTTTAAAAGGACTTCTTTGATGCTACCTCCTTCACTTTCAAAAGTAACACTAAACACCTCGTTTTCAAGGGTATAAGTTTTATTATTTGGAATAGCACTTGAACTAAATGCGCCAAACTTTCCAGATAAACGAATCTGTTTCATGGAATCGGTAAGAGAAGCATCTTTTAAAAAAGCATCTTCCTTTACCACATCTTGCTCTCTAGCCATCCTAGCTTCTTGTGCTGCTACATTACTAAGAGAATCCTCCCTTCGTTCAATCTCAGCCATCTCCGCCTGACTTGGCTTTGTAAAATAAGACCAAGCCATCACAATCATGAAAATCAGGATTAATCCTGTTATATTATTTTTATCCATTTGAAACAGAAGTATATTGAAGTATGTTTAATTGCCAAAAGTACTTGGCTTTTCAAAAAGCTCCGCAAAGGTACAATTTTGTTTATTTTAATCTTAACGAAGACAAAAAGAATTCTTGGGATTATTTTTATCTAAAAATTTAACCAAATGACTTAAAATCCCGTATAATCATAAAATCGTTTAATTCATTTATGAATGATCTCATAGGAAGTGCTAAAATCAACCGAGACAAATTTAAAAATCAATGGACCGCAATTCAAATAACATAGACCAATCGCTTATCGAAGCTTACCAAAATACGATATATGCTACATCAATCCCACCGTTGGAAATCAAAATCGGTCAAGCGAATGAAGCATTAACGGTCTTCCTATTCGACAATAATGCTTTCAATTGGGCTTTTGTTTCAGCATCTAACCCTTTTTCGATAGAAATCACAGAAGAAGAAAACAATAAAAGACATCAGGCTTTAGTAGAATCCGTCCAACAAAGTGGTTGGAGGCAAATCGAAGGAATCGGTAAGAGTAAGGATGGAAAGTGGTCAGAACGTAGTCTCTTAATATTAGATATTTCTAAAAAAGAAGCCATTAAGCTTGCTCAGAGTTTTGAACAAAACGCCATCGTTTTTGGCTATTTCAATCAAAATCCGGAATTGGTCTTGTGTAAATAAGAGCTAATGTGAATCGGGTTTGAAAGGTATTCACCAGCACCTAAGAACTTCATTTTAAGCTGAACTTGACCAAACTATTTAATTTTTGGAAAACTCAAACCAAAATAGATTTGAGGACTAATAATCCCTTGTGGAATCGCTCCAGCAAAACGGCAATCATCAAGCACATCAAAACTACAATTAAACTGATTAAATCGTCCCCTCATTATATTGATAACCAAGCCAATATTAAAAAATCCTTTAGGTGATTTATACCCAACAGCGCCTCTGTAAAATAAATATTTTTGCCCTCCGATTCTTTTGTATTGTAAATATCCATCAGACCCATCAATATCTTCTTTTATGGAAAAGCCAAGCGTGTTTTTAAAAAATAACAATTGATAATTCACTCGATATTCCAATCCAATACCAGAGAATCCTTTAATATTAAAATCATCAACATTGGTAGAGTAACTGGCTCCTACCCCAACTCCCTGAACCGTACTTAATTGGTACCCAATACCTACATGTCCATTTATACCAGCCCCTTCTCCCGGTATTATCAATCCTCCTCCCGCAACATCAACATATATTTTATGTATATCTTTTATCAAATGATCATCAGCAGTCTCCTGAGCAGGAATCATCCCTGCGATGCTAAGAAAGAAAAATAATAATTGACTAATCCTTTTCATTATTAGTCTTCTTAATCCAATGAATAATTCACCTCCAAAAACAACTTCGCAGGCAATTCCTCTTTCACTCCAATCTCCGTCAACTCATATTTACTACGTCCGCCAGAAAGCATAATATTCCCATACTTCTTATACCCATCCCAAGCCGTTACAAACCTCGGTTCCGTATCCTCATATTTACCATAAAAAACCCATTGATTCACCAATCGAGTTTCTTTGTCTACAAACACATCATACTTATTCTCCGGTGTCTTCCCTACCCCATTAAATGTCAATTCCAAAATATCAGAAGCTTCTCCTTTTTCAGATTTACCTTCCCCTTTATATTTTAAGGTAACTCCAGAGTCTTTCAATTTATAAGGCATCACCAACCAATAAGAATCATTGATCCAGGCACCTTTCCCCATCTCTATATATTTTGCCAATGAATCGGGATGGGTCACCATCGCTCCATCCTTCTTCAGACTTCCTTTCATTGTATGAATATTCATCAACAAGGTATAATTATCCTTTTCCGACTCGATCCGAATATCTCCAGTATGTTTATTCCAATAATGCTTTCGAGAACCAAAGAAATTCCAAACCAAATATTTCGTCTCATCCCAAGCTTTACGCCCACCCATAGCGACCATGACCTCATCTGCAATGGCAATCGCTTTAGCATCCGACCCTGTTTGATTAAATCCTTCAGCTGCAGGATTCATCATTTTATTATTACAAGCGAAAAACAAAATTCCTGCGAAAGCTAAAAAGCAAAACATCAATTTTTTCATAACCGTTTTTTTACAAAAATAGGAAAAAGAATGGTCTTAATGATTTCATATTAAATTAATAGTAGTCTTACCTAAATTGCTAAAAAAAATTCCATTTTTCTAAACCTAAAATTATACCTTCGCCCCCTTTTAAACCATAAACACATTTAACAATGAAAAATTTATTCTTTTTAGCCCTATTAGCAGTTGGAACTTTATTCGTGTCTTGCGGAGATGACGATGAAGCAACACCAGAAGATTTTATTACCGCAAGTATTGACGGACTAAGCTTTGCAGCTGACACGATCGCAGCAATTAGCGATAACACATTCGGGGAACCTATTATTTTTTCAACAGGTACCGAGGCAAGTTCAAGTGATGTCATTGGCTTGAATATTCCTTTGAGCACTCCGCTTAATACCCCATATATGATTGATGCAACTGATTTTGCTATTACATTCACCGATGCTGCTGAAAATGCTTTTTTTACAGTTGGTGAAATAACCGTTACTGCAAAAGATGAAGAGGCAAAAACTTTGGAAGGAACTTTTAGCTTCACTGCTACCGATGATGATGATGCAACGAATGTTCGTGAAATTACAAATGGATCGTTCAAGGTTACTTATTTATAAGTAAACATCAACTTTTATGAAACTTAGGCGGTAAATTCCATTATCGCCTAAGTTTTCAAATACAAACTGCAGATAATTTAAAAGGTGATGAAAATCAGAACTCAAAACTTTTACTACTGCTCGTTTAGCTAATCTTTTATTTTTCATTATCTTGGAAAGGATATGAAAAACCAAATCCTCCCATTAATCGTACTACTATTCCTTTCTACTTGTTCAAAAAAAGGAACTCCTCCCCTTGTTGATATACCTATTGAAAAAGATAGCACTCTGATCACTCAAGTAGATACCATTCCAATATCTGAGATCATCACGGATACCATAGTTACAGATAGTAATATCGTCATCGTCGATACTCATTCAGATAGTATTCCTCCATTGGAAGAAATTGATCCAGACAGCTTAAATCCAATAGTAGATAATCCTGTTGACACCAGCGATCTTGTCATTGAAATTAATCAAGATAGTATAGATTCAGAAATCTTAAATCCATTAGACACGATTGAGCAAGTCGTAAAAACGGAAGATCAACCCATTATAAATATCCGGAAAGACATCAACAACCTCGATCCAAATGGGCCTGAAATCACTGCTTATAAAAAAGCAGTCCAAGTGATGAAATCCAGACCTGCCAGTGATCCAACGAGTTGGGCCTATCAAGCTGCCATCCACGGGAGCAACGAACGACCAGAGAAACAAGCCTGGAATAATTGCCAACACCAGAGCTATTTTTTCCTATCCTGGCATCGTATGTTTTTATATTATTTTGAAAGAATTGCCAGAGAAGCTTCCGGTGATTCTACCTTTGTCGTTCCCTATTGGAATTATTCAGATCCAGCGAATCGATACATGCCTGATCCTTTTAGAAATCCTAGTGATGCCAGCAATCCACTTTATGTTTCCAATCGAAACATTGGCATCAATGAAGGTTTCGAATTACCAGGATCTGCTACTGATATTACTCAAGCATTTAGTTTTGACAATTTCACTTCACCTCCGGATTCTCCCTTGAGTTTTGGTGGACAACGAATTAGTCAGACCGCACATTTCGGAGGTCGGAATGGCCAGATCGAACAAGTCCCTCACAACATCATGCATGTCGTGATTGGTGGCTGGATGAATGATCCAAATTTTGCTGCGCTTGATCCAATTTTTTGGTGTCATCATGCAAATATTGATCGCCTTTGGAACAAATGGCTTCGAGAAAATCCGGCAAGAGAAAATCCCGTTTCAGATAGTCTTTGGATGAATCAGGAATTTGAGTTTTTCGATGAGAAAGGAAAACTGGTGACCATGAGCGGAAAAGAGATTATCAATACGGCCGAACAATTGGCTTATGATTATGATGATGCAGAAATTCCAGTTTTTGAAGAAGAAGATCCTACTTTAGTTTCCGCTCAATCCATGGTCGTTTTCGATTCTATCATCGAGCCAATAAAAAAACAAATACTCGTAGAAGCTAATATCAATCTCGATTGCAATACCACTTCTACACGCGTTCCAATAGATCTAGGTAATAAATTTAAATCAAGTTTAAATAATCCTCGGCCAGATGCAAAGCCTCAATTATATGTCCTTGTTTTGCAAGATATTGTTTATAAAAAAATGCCAACCGGTTATCATGAGGTTTATATAAATCTTCCAAATGAAATCACTAATCCAGATTATCAAAGTATCTATTATGTCGGAAGCATGGGCTTTTTTGGTTTGGCTCATGATCCTGTCCATAGTCATCACGGAGGTGGGCATGGGAAAAGCGCAAATTTTGAAATCTCTAAGTTAATCGGGAAACAAATGCGGGAAGGAATCTGGGATTTTGATAAAATAGAGTTGACCTTTTATTTAAAAGGAAGTGTCATTGCTCCTGATGGTGCTAGCCAAGATATTTTAGAGCGAATTAAGCCAGATGGGAATATTAAAATTGGTAAAATTTTGATTGAACAGTTTGAGTAATTATTTGTTTTTTGAGTACATTGGCTTTTGCTTTAAAACGATAATCATTTTTTTAAAAATCAATGCAAATCAGGCTTGAACGGTATTAGGTATTCGAGATTAGAAGACTCCAAAAATCTAATACCTTAGGCCGACTTTTCTTAACTTAGAGCAAATAGCTGATTTTAAATTAACAATAGATCAAACCCTGATTCCTATAATTAACATCTTTTATGGTAAGCAAATTTTCACCTGAACTCAATAAAGTGTATTTAATGGAAAAGTACACTTTACTTCATTTCTTAGAAGGTAGTGGTGGAATTCAGGTGGATTTTAAAAGCTACCATGATTGGCAAGACAAAATCATATTTTTAGAAAAAGGGCAATACATCAAGTTTTTATCGGAAAAATTTGTGGTTAGAAAAATAGAATTCTCGGATGAGATTTTATTTAGAAATAAAGATGTCAGGGTTTTATTTAAGCACCTTGTAGAACTTGGATACATCAATTTCAATGAATGCGAAACTTGTCAAAAATACCTTTCCAATACCGTCTTTTCAAACAGCCTAAACGACATCATTGATATCTCTTCAAAACAATGGTATTGGCAAAATCCTTTTCAAGCCAACAAAGAAGAATATCATATTATTTTTGATGCAAAAGAAGTGATCGATGAAAAATTCAAGAACAATCTTTCCAATGAAAAATTATCTAAATTAATCAATCACAGAGGTTTAGATACTCAAGCACTCTTTAAAACCAAGCTCGGTATTTCTTTAAAATCAATGGTCAATAACAAGCGGCTTTTAGAAAGTAAAAAGAAGATCGCGTTTAGCGACTTGAGCATCAAAGAAATCGCTTACGATCTGGGATTTAAAGATCCTGCATATTTTAATCGAGTTTTTAAATCTGTATCAGGCAAAAGCCCGAATCAATTTAGAAAAGATTTTGAATATGAAGATCGAGAATCATTTACTCAAGATCTTTACAACTTGATTGAAACCCATCATTCCAAGCAGCGATCCGTAAATTTTTATGCCGATAAAATGCATATGTCCATCAAGACACTTTCGAAAAAAGTAAAAGACAAACTCAACATCTCTATTGGGCAGCTCATTCGCCAAGAATTAATAAATACTGCAAAGTCATTTTTAGAAAACGACCTCAACGTCAATGAGATCGCCTACCTTTTAGGTTTTGAAGAAGCGAATCATTTCTCTGCTTTTTTCAAACATCACACCGGAGTTTCTCCAAGCCAATTCAAAAATAAAAAGTACAATTCTTAGTCGTTTTTTTGTACTAAACGCACCTCTTTTTTGCCTCATCTTTGTGATACAATTTTATTAAATAATTTTAAAATAATATCAAGATGAATTTAAAAGAACAAGTTCAACAAATGGATGCAATGGTTGCTAAAGGTGCTATTGTAGATGCTGTAAAAACCTATTTCTGTGATCAGGCAAAAACTTCAGATTATGGAAATACCACCACCTCAGGCAAAGATCAAATGGTTGCTAAAATGGAAGGCTTCGTTGGCAGCATTGCAAAAGTCAAAGAGATCAAACATCATCAAACGACTATTGGAGAAAACGTTTCCGCATCAGAATTCACCTTCAACTTTGACATGCAAGATGGTAGTGAAATCCTATGGCATGAAATCATCCGAAGAGAATGGAATAACGATGGCAAAGTCATCAATGAATCCTATTTCAAAGCCAATTAATTATAAAATCTCCGCTTTATTTTCAAGAATGAATATGTCAAACATATTCATCATAATGCACGCATTATTTCCTTTTGCACTTTTAAAAGTGCCACAATTAGATAATCTTATTATACCCTTCGGAAAAGTGAATTGTATTAAATTACAGTTCGCTTTTCTATTATTACACTCTAATTAAATCACAGGAAGTCCCTGAAAATCAAACCTTTGTCCCCTTTCGTTTATTAAGCATTGAGCCTAGCTCAAGAAACTAAAACAATGCATTCCAATCCCTATCATTTCTTTAGCAAATATTCTTCATTTTTCCTTATATTTGCCCCACTAAACTAGAAAATAAGAATAGACTATGTTTGATAGCTTAAATGAAAAGTTAGAAGGAGCGTTTAAAACGCTAAAAGGTGAAGGTCAATTAACCGAAATCAACGTTGCTCAATCGATAAAAGAAATTCGTCGAGCCTTAGTAGCAGCCGATGTTAACTATAAGATTGCCAAGGAATTTACTGACAAGGTCAAAGAACAAGCTCTAGGAGCTCAAAATGTCCTTAATGCGGTAAAACCAGGAGAATTGATGGTCAAAATCGTCATGGACGAATTGGTCGAATTGATGGGTGGAGCTGCAGTAGGTATCAATATCAAAGGAAGTCCTGCAGTGATTTTGGTAGCAGGATTACAAGGATCTGGTAAAACGACTTTCTCTGGTAAACTAGCTTACCACTTAAAAGGCAAAAGAAATAAAAAACCGCTTTTAGTAGCCTGCGACGTTTATCGTCCTGCGGCGATTGATCAGTTAACCGTTTTAGGTTCGCAAATCAATGTGCCTGTCTACTCTGAGCCTGAAAATAAAAACCCTGTAGATATCGCAGCCAATGCGATCCTTCATGCAAAAACCAATGGATTTGATGTAGTCATCGTCGATACCGCTGGTCGTCTTTCTATTGATGAGGCGATGATGAAAGAAATCTCAGACATTAAAGAAGCCATTACTCCAAACGAAACGCTCTTTGTTGTGGATTCCATGACTGGACAAGATGCGGTTCATACTGCTGCCAATTTCAATGAGCGCTTAGATTATGATGGTGTCGTATTGACTAAGCTCGATGGTGATACTCGTGGTGGAGCAGCTTTGACTGTAAAATATACGGTAGGCAAGCCGATCAAGTTTGTGAGTATGGGTGAAAAAATGGATACCCTAGATGTATTCCACCCTGATCGTATGGCTCAGAGAATTCTCGGTATGGGAGATATTGTTTCTTTCGTTGAAAAAGCTCAAGAGCAATTCGATGAAAAAGAAGCAAAAAGAATCGAGAAAAAAATCAAGAAAAATAAATTTGATTTCAATGATTTCTTAAGTCAACTTAACCAGATCAGAAAAATGGGTGATATCAAAAGCCTGATGAACATGATCCCTGGGATGAGTAAAATGACCAAGAATATCGATATCGATGATTCCGCTTTTGCAAAAGTAGAATCGATTATCTTTTCAATGACTTTTGAAGAAAGAGATAATCCTGAGGTACTCAACATGAGTAGAAAAAGAAGAATTGCTGCGGGTAGTGGAAAGAGTATCCATGAGATCAATCAATTCATCAAGCAGTTTGACCAAATGCGGAAAATGATGCACAAGCTTTCTAATAATAAAGGCTTCGGCAATATGATGGGTGGCGGTATGCCAGGTATGGGTAAAAAAAGATAGGCTTATTTTTTTTGATTAGAGAACAAGGATTAACGATTTTCGATCTCAGAAGGAATTCTTCGCTTCTGGATATACCTCTAAAATCAGTATTCGTTAATCCTTGTTCTTAAATCCATCTAGTTTATTTTACTCACTCTTCCAATCGTTAATAAAGACCTCTTTCAAAATAAATACTAGCATTTTTTATTATATAACTATTGACCATTTATTTCTAATAATCGAATAGAGTATTTAGAAATTTAATCGCTGTCAATATGCTGTATCCTTGCATTAATCTTATCAATCTAAACTAAAACAATTCTATTTATGAAAATCCTCTCTAAAATTCTATTCTTAATTTTAATGGGCTCAAGCATATTTTTTGCTTGTACTCCAAAAACATCCACAGCTTTAGAAAAACCTAAAAGTCCAATCGATAAAGATATTGTGGAAGAGATAAAAGCTGATGTGGAGGACGTTGTAGAAGATGCTACTCCTGACGAAGCTATCCTTCCAGGTAAAATAAAAGGCATTCCAACGGATCCGAGTCTTAGAACAGGTACACTAAGTAATGGCCTGAAGTACATCATCCGTAAAAATGCAAAACCAGAAGACAGAGCAGAATTACGATTAACGCTAAACGCGGGAGCCATCAATGAAGATGATGACCAACAAGGTTTAGCCCACTTCGTTGAGCACATGGCTTTTAACGGTTCTACCAATTTCAAAAAAAGTGAACTAGTAGATTACCTTGAAGGTATCGGTACGAAATTCGGCCCTGACTTGAATGCTTACACGAGTTTCGATGAAACCGTTTATATGCTTCAAGTTAGAACAGATAGTACCGAATTATTAAGCAAAGGTTTATTGGTTCTTGAAGACTGGGCAGGAGGAATCGCTTTTGAAGGAGAAGAAATTGACAAAGAAAGAGGTGTCGTTGAATCAGAATGGAGAAGCCGTTTAAGTGCGAGTCAACGTATGTTCAATCAGTATCTTCCAGTTCAATATTTTGGTTCTAGATATGCGGAAAGATTACCAATCGGTAAGCCGGAGATTATCCGAAATGCACCACATGATGCGGTTCGTCGTTTTTACAAAGATTGGTACCGTCCAAACCTAATGGGTGTGATCATCGTCGGTGATATTGACGTTGATAAAATGGAGGAAGAAATTAAAACACGTTTTGGAAAATTAACCAATCCAAATAACGAAAGAAAGAGAGAACGATACGATGTTCCAAAACATAAAGAGACTTTAGTTTCTATCGTAACCGACAAGGAAGCTCCTTTCACCAATGTACAATTGATGTACAAACACGATCATGTTCCAGTGAAAAGCATGGTAGATTACAGAACGAATATCGTAAGAAGATTATACAATGGAATGTTAGGTGCTCGATTGGATGAATTAGCTCAAGGTGACACTCCTCCATTTAATTATGCGTATTCTGGCTATAGTCAAGATCTTGGAAATATTGATTCTTACACTTCTTTTGCAATGGTTCCAGAAGGTGGAGCAGTAAAAGGATTGACTGTTTTATTAGAAGAAAATCAACGTGTTTTAAAACATGGATTTACAGACGGTGAATTGGAAAGAATCAAGGTTGACATCTTACGAGGAATGGAACGTGCTCAAAAAGAAAAAGACAAAACAGACTCTAGAAGATTCGCTTCAAGATATGTTGCTCACTTTGTAGATAACCTCGCCATTCCAAGTATTGATGATGAAGTGAAATTTTATAAGCAGTTTTTACCAACCATTAAATTAGATGAGATCAATATGCTTGCTAAGAAATGGGTAACAGAAGACAACAGAGTGGTCATCATTAGTGGTCCAGAAAAACCAAATGTTCCGATGCCTTCTGAAGATGATGTGTTTGCTATTTTAGAAAGTATAAAACAAAGAGTAGTTAAACCATACGAAGACAATGTTTCTGATGAACCATTGATGGCAGTCATCCCTACCCCAGCTCCGATTAAAGAAGAGAAAAAATTAGACAATATCGGCGTTACAGAATTGACACTTGCTAATGGATTGAAAGTAGTTTTAAAAACAACAGATTTCAAAAACGATGAAGTATTAGTTTCTGCTTATAGCCCTGGAGGAACTTCTTTATACAGTGATGAAGATTATCCAAATGCTAGCAATGCAGCAAGCATCGTGAACAACTCTGGTATTGGAAATTTTGATCTTTCTCAATTGCAAAAAAAGTTGACTGGAAAATCTTTCAGAATCTCTCCATACATTGGTGAGCTTTATGAAGGATTCAATGGTTCTACTTCTCCAGATGATTTAGAAACTTTATTGCAAATGACGAATTTGTATTTTACAAATCCTAGAAAAGACGAAGGAGCACTTCAGTCATTTATCGCTAAGCAAAGTTCAGTTTTGAAAAATCTAATGTCGAATCCAGATTACTGGTTTTCTAATCAGGTATCTAAAATTTCTTATAAAAATCACCCAAGAAGAGGATTCCCTACTGAAGCAGAATTAAAGAAAATAGATCTTAATCGAGCTTTCGAAATCTACAATGAACGTTTCGCTGATGCTAGTGATTTCACTTTCTTTTTTGTTGGAAATTTTGATGTTGAAAAAATCAAACCTTTGCTAGCAACCTACCTGGGCACACTTCCAGCTTTGGACAGAAATGAAACATTCAAAGATATTGGAGCGGATCATTTACCAGGTCGAATCACTAAAAAACTGACAAAAGGTAAAGCGCCAAAAGCTTTAGTGAATATCAAATATCATGGTGATTTCAAATGGGATCCAACCAACAGATATAATTTCAATTCAATGATTGAAGTCCTCAGAATCAAAATGAGAGAATCTATGAGAGAAGATAAAGGTGGAGTTTATGGAGTGAGAGTGAGCGGAAATGTTTCTCAATATCCTTCTTCAGAATACTCTATCACGATCTCCTTTAATGCTGATCCTCCAATGGTTGAAGAATTGATCAAAACGGCTCAAGCAGATATTGCTTATGCTCGTCAAAATGGTGCAGAAGAAAAAGAACTAAATAAGGTTCGAGAAACTCAGCGTCAATCTAGAATCAAAGATCTTAAAGAAAATAGATTCTGGAGCCGTAGCTTAAGATATGCTTATCAAAATGGCGTTGACCCTGCTGGTATTCAGTTTGCTGATTATGAAAAATACATCAATGGTCTAACTTCTGATGACATCAAAAAAGCAGCGAGTACTCACTTTGATGGAAACAACGTGATCCAAGTAACGATGATGCCTGCTGAAAGTCCAGAGAACTAAGCAAGTAATCAATAGGCCAAATTGTCAAGTCGACAAGCGGTCAGGGTTTCAAGGGGTCAAGAGCATAAGTTCTTGACCCCTTGACTTTTTTGAGCCACTTGGCTCCCTATCTGATTAAGGTAACATCCCCTTTGAAGGTCGCAATATATCCATCAATAAATTCAACTTCTGCATAATATACATAGGCACCTGTTGGCATGGCTTGTCCTTTAAAACTACCATCCCAACCTTCCGATTGATCATTAATACTGAAGTTAGAATTTTCAAAAATATGCTCACCCCAACGATCCATGATGATAAACTTCGTTATGACTTTCACTTTTGGTAAGCCTTGGATATAAAAAACATCATTGATCAAATCATTATTAGGTGTAAACACATTGGGTATAAAAACGCCACGATTTTTCTTAACCCTAACTTGGATTTTATCTTCCACCATACAACCAGCCGTATCCATGACCATCACTTCTAATTCAAAAGAGCTCATTGGGCTAATCAAAACATTCATACAATCATCATCCACACAAGATATTGCCGCCGTTGGTGTCCAATAAATATCCTCGAATCTGAATTCATCAACATTCGTCTCTAAGAATAATTCTTGACTTTGCCCCAATTCTAAAACAATATCAGGCCCAAGATCAACAAACATTTCAGGTGTCTCAGGAATATAAATTTCTTCTTCATATTCACAACCATCTGCATCTTTTAAAGTCACCAAATAATTTCCAGGAGATAATGAAGTCCAGTCCGAAGAAGCATAAAAATCAGCACCGTCTAAAGCATATTCATATGGAGCAGAACCACCCAATACATTTTCGATTTTTATAAATCCATCTTGATCTCCATAACAAGTTTCTCCTTTAATATCAAAAAGCAAATCATAAGGAACGTCCTCATCTATTGAAATAAAAACAGAGTCCGAAGCAGAGCATGCGTTGAAAGAATTAGTTGCTGTTAAGTGATACCAACCGGGCTCACTAATTTCGGTATTTAAGTTCTGAGCAATAACTTCCTGGTTTCCATCCGTCCAAGTATAAATATTTGCATCTGGAGAAGTTTCTCCTTCCAAAACCAAAGCCTGATCATTGCATCCAAACTCCTGATCTATTCCCGCTTCAACAGAAGGAGCAGTCGTATTTGCTAGCACATAAACACTATCCTCAGCAATACAACTATTCGTCAAATCTGTTACTTTTAAAACATAAAACCCATCTTGAGTGACTATAAGCTCTAGCTCGTTTAAAGGACCAGAAATCCCACCTGCGGGACCAGTCCAGAGGTATTCAAAATTAGCTCCTGAAGAACTAGTATTTCCATCCAAAATTACTTCATCCATTTCACAAGTCAACTCTTTATCTAATCCTGCATGAGCAATTGGAGGATTTGAAACATCTTCAATATTTATCTCCGCAGTATTGGTACATCCATTAATTAGATTGGTAACCACAAGCGTATACATTCCGGCTTCATTAGTTTCGATTGCTGGATTTATGGAAACAGATCCGTTTGGTGCGGACCAAGTATAATTTCGATCAGCTTCTTCCACGGCTTCTGCGATTACTGGAATCCCCGAACAATCAAGATTTCCATTTACTATAATTTCTGCCAATGGCAATTCAATATTTTCTAAAATAAGAATAGTCTCTGGATTCGAAACACATCCACTTTCCGTATTTAAAATTGTAAGTGTATAAACTCCCGGAACATCAATCAAGAGTGACTGTTCGTTTGCATTATCGATAGTTATCCCAGGGCCATCCCACTGATGAACAAATTGATTCGCCGTGTTTCCAATTGAAGAAATTTGCACTTCCTGATTTATACAAGTAATAGATTCTTGATCACTTTCAACTATAGCAAT